>JAUNTM010000045.1 GCA_030538675.1 Capnocytophaga sp. | reverse complement strand
ACTCTCCAAATTGTTTTTTATAATCCTAGTGATTTCATTTCGATCCTCAAACTTAGGATGGGACAAATATTTCCTTATCTTAAAATTCCCAAATCTTCAAATTTCCGAATTATCGTACTTCCAGCCATTTACGGGCATTTACGAACGCTTCAAGCCAAGGCGACACCTCATCGTGGCGGTCTTGCGGGTAATTCGCCCAGTTCCATTGGAAAATCGAGCGTTCGATGTGCGGCATCGTAACCAAATGCCGTCCCGATTTGTCGCACAGCATCGCCGTATTGTAATCCGAACCGTTCGGGTTGGCAGGATAATTTTCATATCCGTATTTGGCAGCGATATGGTAATTTTCTTCGGTTTCCGGCAAGCGGAATTTTCCTTCGCCGTGCGAAATCCAAACACCTAACTTGCTTCCTGCCAATGACTTGAGCATTACCGAATTATTTTCCAAAACCTCTACGGAAGTAAAACCGCTCTCGTGCTTTTGCGAGGTGTTATGCACCATTTTGCCGTGCGTTTCGTGCTGCGGATTGATGAGTTCCAGCTCCATAAACAGCTGGCAACCGTTGCAAATTCCGATAGAAAGCGTATCTTCTCGTTTAAAGAAATTATCGAGTGCTTTTTTCGCTTTTTCGTTGAAGAGAAATGCCCCAGCCCAACCTTTGGCACTGCCCAATACATCGGAATTGGAAAAACCGCCCACCGCACCGATAAACTGCACATCTTCAAGGGTTTCACGCCCCGAAATCAGGTCGGTCATATGTACGTCTTTTACATCAAAACCAGCCAGAAACAAAGCGTGAGCCATTTCCCGCTCCGAGTTGCTTCCCTTTTCACGAATTACTGCCGCTTTGGGTCGTTTTCCTTCAAAAGCAGTCAATTTTCCTGTAAAATGTTGTGGAAAAACAAATTCCAACGGTTGTTTTTTATAATTTTCATAACGGGCTTCTGCCATTCCGTTGCGGGTTTGTTTTTTATCCAAAAGATACGAAGTTTTGAACCAACTATCTCTTGTTTCTTCAATATTAAAATCGAATTTTTCCGAATGATTTTTTATAGAAAGCGTATTATTTTTTACGGTTTTCCCGATTTTTACAAATGAAATTCCATTTTCATTGAATAATTTTTCTAAGGAAGCATCGTCAGACGCTTGCACAACTACCGAAATATTTTCATTGAACAATGCCTTTACCGAATCTTTCTCGCCCAATCCCGTCAGGTCGATTTCCGCACCAAGCTGATTTCCAGCAAAACACATTTCGAGAAGCGTAGTAATCAGTCCGCCGCTACCCACATCGTGTCCCGCCGAAATCAAATCATTTTTAATCGCTTTTTGCAAAGAATTAAACATATTTTTAAACGATTTCGCATCTATAATATCGGGGGCTTTTTCGCCCACCGCATTACGAATTTGAGCGAATGAAGAACCGCCCAATTCCAACGCACAGCCACTCATATTTATGTAGTAAATCGAACCTTTGCCGTGTTGCAACACAGGCTCGACCACCTTGCTGATGTCACTGCAATGCCCTGCCGCCGAGATGATGACCGTACCGGGAGCAATCACATCACCATTGGGATATTTTTGTTTCATCGAGAGCGAATCTTTTCCTGTTGGGATATTGATTCCCAGAGCAATAGCAAATTCCGAGCAGGCTTCAACCGCTTCGTACAGCCGTGCGTCTTCGCCTTCGTTGTTGCACGCCCACATCCAGTTTGCCGAGAGCGACACGCTTTTCAGACCGTTTTCAAGCGGTGCGAAAACGATGTTGGAAAGTGCCTCGCCCACCGCATTTCTACTTCCTGCCGAAGGCGAAATCAGTGCCGAAACAGGCGAATGCCCGATGCTTGTCGCGATGCCGTTTTTCCCTTTATAATCAAGAGCCATTACGCCGACATTGTTCAGTGGCAATTGCAACGCCCCCGCACATTGCTGTTTGGCAACACGACCGCCAACGCATCTATCGACTTTGTTCGTGAGCCAATCCTTACACGCAACCGCTTCTAATTGAAGTACTTGTATTACGTAATTAGGAATTTCGTCAGACGAATATTTTATATTTTGATAGTTTCGGGCGATGGTTTTGTCGGTCATCACGGTTTTGGGCGACGACCCGAACATATCCGCCAGAGCGAAATCCATCGGCGTTTTACCCGTTTTTTCCGAAGCAAACGAAAACCGCTTGTCGTCCGTAACTTCGCCTACATTATATATAGGTGAACGTTCGCGTTCGGCAATTTTTTTAAGAAAATCCATATCGCTTTCGCGGATGACAAGCCCGATGCGTTCCTGAGACTCATTCCCGATGATTTCCTTAGCGGAAAGCGTGGGGTCGCCCACCGGAAGGGCATCGAGGTTGATTTTTCCGCCCGTATCTTCAATGAGTTCCGAGAGGCAGTTCAGGTGTCCGCCAGCCCCGTGGTCGTGAATGGAAACGATAGGATTTTCGGCGTTTTCCACCAGTCCGCGAATGGTGTTGGCAACCCTTTTCTGCATTTCGGGGTTGGAACGCTGCACGGCATTGAGTTCAATTCCCGATCCGAAAGCCCCTGTATCTGCGGACGATACGGCAGCACCGCCCATACCGATGCGGTAATTTTCGCCACCGAGAACCACAATGCGGTCGCCCTTTTGCGGCGTGTGTTTTTTCGCCATTTCTTTTTTGCCGTAGCCCACGCCGCCCGCCAACATTATCACTTTGTCGAAGCCGAGTTTGCGGGCATCTTCCTCGTGTTCAAACGTCAAAACCGAACCCGTGATGAGCGGTTGCCCGAATTTGTTCCCGAAATCGGAAGCTCCGTTCGAGGCTTTGATGAGAATATCCATCGGGGTTTGGTACAGCCATTGGCGTTCGTCCATCGCTTTTTCCCACGGGCGGTTTTCTTCCAATCGGGAGTACGAAGTCATATACACCGCCGTTCCGGCTAATGGGAGCGAGCCTTGTCCGCCAGCGAGCCGGTCGCGGATTTCGCCACCCGAACCCGTAGCCGCACCGTTGAACGGCTCAACCGTTGTGGGGAAATTATGCGTTTCCGCCTTGACGGAAATCACGCTGTCAAACGTTTTTTCTTCGTAAAAATCGGGCTTTTCAGGACTTTTCGGGGCGAATTGTACCGCAGCGGGACCTTCCAAAAACGCCACGTTATCCTTGTAGGCGGACACAATTCCGTTCGGGTTTTCTTCGGAAGTTTTTTTGATGAGTTTGAAAAGCGAAAGTGGTTTTTCCTCGCCGTCGATAACGAATGTTCCGTTAAAAATTTTATGACGGCAATGTTCGGAATTGATTTGCGAAAAACCGAATACTTCCGAATCGGTGAGTTTTCGTCCTAATTTTTCGGACAGTTGGTTGAGATACGCTACTTCTTCCGCACTGAGCGAAAGTCCTTCCTGTTGGTTATACGCTTCAATATCAGCAATTTCGAGAATTTCTTCGGGTTGGATATCAATTGTAAAAATCGACTGATGCAATCCGTTGTATTTTTGGAAAAGCATCGGGTCGAAAGCTGTATTTTCGTCGGATTTTACAAATTCTTCAATGCGTATAATGCCTTCGATGCTCATATTTTGGGTGATTTCAACGGCATTGGTTGACCAGGGCGTAACCATTGCGGCTCTTGGTCCGACAAAAAATCCGTCGAGCGTTTCGGACGACAAAAATTCGGCATTCCCGAAGAGCCATTTGAGTTTCGTGATGGTTTCGTCAGAAAATGAATTCGCTGTTTGTACGGCATATACGTGTCCCACAGGACTTTGGAAGAAATGTATCATCAGGGTTTTGGTTTATTTTTAAGCTACAAAGATACGTTTTTTTGATAGCAATACAAGTGCATTTGTACTTTTAGATGTTGTGCAATTTCGTGTTTTTTAAATACAAAGACAAATGGGTTTAAAGCTGTAAAATTAGTTGTAAAAGCACGAAATTTGAAAAATTGTTCATAAAAAAAACAGGAACACTGTGTATTCCTGTTTTCCTGATATTTGTTGTAGCGGTTTAAAATCGGTATCCGATTTTGATGCCCGCATTGGGTTCTATTGCCCAAAATTTGTCATTAACTTCGTTTTTGAAATTACGGGCGATATTCACGTAAGGAGCTACGATAAAAGTATCATTGTAATTCCAAATATAACCGACACCGATACCGAGCATAAAGCTGTTGAGGTCTGTTTCTTCCACAGTATTGTTCTCTTTGGTTTCCTTGTAGTTACCGAAACGTTGTTTGATAAAAGGATTGATGTACGGGCCTGACAGATTGTCCAAGTCAAAATAATAGTTGTAACCAATCTTGATGCTGGTGGCACTGAATTTTTTGTTGTCATTCTTCGGGAAGTATGAAAAACGGTCGTTGAAGAACATTTCTACCTCAACGGATTGGTTAAAATCAACGAAACGCTCGTATCCTACTTCTATAGAAGCAATAGCTATTGTGTTGAGGATGTTGAGGTTGACTTGATTTTTCGGATGGTCTTGTGCGAAAGATTTGACAGATACTAACGCGATGCAAACGAATAATAATTTTTTCATTCGGTTTTTAATTTTTATGTTTCTGGGGGCAAAAATATTACTTTTTTACATTTCTATATCAAGGAAAGTAGTATTTTACGTTGTTAAATAAACTATAAATCGTTTAGTTTCGTCCATTTTCATCCGGATAAAGCGTGTGTACGGGGTCGCTTTGCCAGAACTTTTTGCTGTCTACATCGAGTATGGTAATGCTTCCTTTGAAGGCAGCTCCTGTGTCCACATTCCAAATGCCGTGAGCGTGCATGGGCATAAAGTTGTTGTAGCGTGTGGTGGGGGTGTGCCCAATAAAAATTTCATTGTAGATTCCTAATCGTTTAGGGAAAAAAATATCTGTTTTTGCGCTATTTTTTGGGGTGGAAAGAGCTAATTCCCAGAGGGTTCTGTCCCAGAAAAACATTTCGGGGAAATATTCGTATTCTACGCCGCGTAGGTTGGTGAATCCGGCGTGGACGAAGAGGCGGTTTTTGTCGTCTAAATAATAGTTTTCTAAGGAAGAAAGAAAATCCAAATGTAGGTTTTTAGTAGCTTGATCAATAACCGAATAGGCTTTTTCGGTAGCTCCGCCACCGTGGATGTACCATGCGGTTTCCATAGGTTTGCCGAGTAGGAAATTTTGGCATAAATCATCATGGTTTCCTTTGATGAACAGGCAGTTGTGAGTTTTTTTTAATTCGATAAGAAGCTCGATGACTTTGGGGGTTTCACTCCATCCGTCGGCATAATCGCCTAAGAAAATAAGCAAATCCTCTTTTTGTATTTGAACTTTTTCGAGTACTTGTACGAGTGCTTTGTAAGCTCCGTGGATGTCGCCGGCGACTAATGTTCTCATGGTTGGCTGTATTTTACTTTTCTTAATATTCGCAATGATTCTTTTAGGTTAGCGTAGGCTTCGGGGTCGATTTCTTTGAGTTTTGGTCGTATTTTTTCCAAAATATCTTTCACTTCTTTATGTCCGTTGAGGTAGCATATCAGGCTTGTGGAAGGGAGTGTTTTGAGTTCGGTCAAATCGTGCCGGGACAACGCTAATTCTTGTTCTATATGGTTTATTATGCGTATATTATCCGACCATATACGGCGGATGACATCTTTTTCGTATACCGGCGGACGAAATATGAGTTGCTGGTCGATTTTATAACTTCCGTTGTCGGAAAAACCAATGGTGAGGATTTCCAAAGGATAGTATTTGAGTTGGTCGCCGAGACCGAGCTGTACGTATTCGGTGATGGTAAAATGGTGGTCATCGGTGTCGATTTCTACTTCGTCCAATGCCGAATAAAAAAGCCGGACTTGCTCGTTGATAAGTTCAATATCAACGCGTGAATAGTAGGTTTTCTTCTCGGTTACTTTGGGTTTGCCGGCCCAACACAATACGAATTGTTCTTTGAAAACTTTGTAATGGCTCTCTAAATCCTTGTGCCGTTGGTAGATGAAATTCATCACGCCGTCGAGCGTATGCTGTATGTTATTGCTCGACATTTTTTCGATTTCCTGTACCGTTTTTTCATTGGTGTGGTTCAGTTGATACTCGAATACTTGCGGTTTACTACTACTGCCTTCGCGGTAAAATACCATGCCGCCGTAATATTTCCAGATATTCTTGCGTAGTGAGCATTTTTTTTGCGAAGAACGTATCGTAACGAGTCCAACTACTTTATTTTCAGGCAAATCTGGAAACGAGATATTTTCATAAGCGACCAGCGGCGGATGGCTCAAATAGGCATTGACCAAATTCTGTATGCGGCTGTCGTCAAAGAAATCAACCCCCATGATTTTACGGCTTTCGTCATCAACCCCTATTATTATATATGCATTATTAAAAGGGTTGGAGTTTGCCAATGCGCAGATGTGTTTTAAAAATTTGGCTTTTCCTTCTTTACTGCCCAAACTGATGAACCGTTTACGGTCGTAGAAGCTGTTTTCGTCGCTGTGTCCTAAAAGATTTTTTATGAGAAGACGTTTGTTAATCATAGTGGCTTTTGCTTACAGCGAGTAAAGATAATCAAAATCTGCCCAACCACACATCGCCAAATGTCAATTAATGGTTATTTTTTTTGGAGAGATGGACGGTTTAATGGATTTTTTCTATAGAAACGGTCGTTTTATCCTTATGGGCAATTATTTTGAAATGCGCTGCCGTTTTCTTGTTCTACCATGTCGTATGCTTTTTTTATAAAATTAATAAAGCGATGTTTTTTTCTTCTGTACTCATTGCGTAGTTGGATAATCAATGCTTTGTTGGTTGGGTTATATATAACCTTTTTCGAATAAAAAATTACCTATGCTAATCAACAACATAGGCGTAGCGAATGTCAGTAATATAAACGGGAGTAAGTAAAAATTCCAAAAATTAATAGTTTTAGCTCTTTCAGGGCGGTTACGTTCGTAGATAAGTTCCACCGTTTCACCGATTTTATACGGTTGGTAGCTGGTAGATATACTCGAATACGCCTCTACGTCTTTGCCTTGGACAGAGCGAAATTTGAAAACAGGCGAAAACATAGTCGACCCTTTGTCCGACGCGTGGGAGGTGTACCGGATAACGGTCGCTTTGGCGCGAAGCCCTTCTTTTTTTAGTTGGTAGGCTTTCTCAAAACTCTTGATGCCGAAGACCAATAATGCAGCACCGATAAAAAAAACAATAGCGTAAATAATTTGTATCATGGTGATTTAGTTAGTGATTAGGTCGTAAAAATACAAAAAAAAGAATACAAAATCAATTGGAATGAAAATGAAGAATTCAAATATTTTTTGTACCTTTGGACTTAAAATTACATACAAAAATGCCTAAAATCCTTATCATAGAAGACGAATCGGCCATACGCAGAGTGCTGACCAAAATCTTGCAAGAAGAAAATAAAGAATACGATGTTGAAGAAGCAGCTGACGGCTTGGAAGGCATCGAAAAAATCGCTAAAGAAGAGTATGATTTGGTGCTTTGCGATATAAAAATGCCTAAATCGGATGGTATGGAAGTACTTGAAAATGCCAGAAAATTAAAGCCCGAAATTCCTATCGTGATGATCTCAGGGCATGGCGACCTCGAAACTGCGGTCAATGCCATGCGGCTCGGTGCGTTTGATTATATTTCCAAGCCGCCCGACCTCAATCGCTTGCTCAATACAGTGCGTAATGCTCTCGACCGCAATGCGTTGGTCGTCGAAAACAAACGTTTGAAAAAGAAAATCAACAAAAATCTCGAAATGATAGGCGAAAGTGAAGGCATCACGCAGATAAAAGCCATCATCGAGAAAGTGGCTCCTACCGAAGCCCGCGTGCTTATCACGGGAGCCAACGGAACTGGCAAAGAATTGGTGGCTCACGCATTGCACAATAATAGCGGACGAGCCGATGCCCCTTTGATAGAAGTCAATTGTGCTGCGATTCCTTCAGAACTTATTGAGAGTGAGTTGTTTGGTCATATAAAAGGGGCTTTCACCTCGGCAGTCAAAGACCGTGCGGGAAAGTTTGAAGCCGCTCACAAAGGCACTATTTTCCTGGACGAAATCGGCGATATGAGTTTGTCGGCACAAGCAAAAGTATTACGGGCATTACAAGAAAATAAAATAGCGAGAGTGGGAAGCGACAAAGATATCTCGGTGGATGTACGGGTTATCGCTGCGACCAACAAGGATTTGAAAAAAGAAATTGCCGAAGGGCGCTTCCGCGAAGATTTGTACCACCGGCTGGCGGTTATCCTTATCAAAGTACCGTCATTGAACGACCGCAGAGATGATATACCGTTGCTCATCAATCATTTTACCAAAAAAATCGCCGAAGAACAAGGCTCGACTCCCAAAGTATTTGACGCCAAAGCAATCCAACTTCTCAAAGAACAAGATTGGACGGGCAACATCCGTGAATTACGCAACGTGGTAGAAAGGCTTATCATACTCGGCGGCAAAGAAATATCGGTAGAAGATGTACAAATATTTGCAGGCAAATGATAAAAAAAAACTTTAAAAAGATACTGTGGGGCATGTTTTCGCTTGTTGTGTTAGTAGTATCTGCAATACTGCTAAGTCATATAATAATCAAGCAAAGCGTCCAAGGACAGACGTATGACACCCCGGCGGACATTCCTAAAAATAGGGTAGGAGTAGTGTTGGGAACAGCACCTTATCTGAAAAGTGGCGGTCAAAATCCGTATTTTGTATATCGGATTGATGCGGTTGTGGCGTTGTACGCTGCGGACAAAATCGACTATATCCTCGTCAGCGGCGACAACGGAACGCATCAGTATAACGAACCCGAAGCCTTCCGCCGGGAGCTCGTCAAGCGGGGGATTCCCAACGAGCATATATTTTTGGACTACGCCGGATTTCGCACGCTGGATTCGGTCGTTCGGGCTAAAGCAGTATTCGGCTTGTCGGAATTCACCATCATTTCACAGCAATTTCATAACGAAAGAGCCTTATTTATCGCCAAGCAAAACGGCATCAACGCCATAGGGTACAACGCCCGTAATCTGCCATCGCATTTGGGCTTCAAAACGCAAATGCGCGAATATTTAGCTCGTACAAAAGTATTTATTGATTTGATTTTCAATGTAAAACCTAAATTTTTCGGGGAGAAAGTAACTATAGGAGATAGCGGACAGCAGGCTGGAGATAGCCATTAAATAATAAATAATCAGCCATTAACCCAATGAAAAATACCATTGCCAACCGCGTATATGATTTTTTGAAAAAATATCCGCCGTTTGATATTATTTCCCAAGAAGATTTGATGCACCTTTCCCAAGAAGTCGTCATTATTTATATGGACAAAGGGCGTGTGCTTTTCAAAGAAAATGAAGACGCTCACGAGTATCTGTACATCGTCAAAGAAGGGGCAATAGAGATGAAACAAATGGTCAACGACACGCTCGAAATGACCGATATTTGCGATGAAGGCGATGTTTTCGGCGTACGCCCGATGATTACAGGAGCGCCTTACACGATGAGCGCCGCCGCCCAGGAAGAATCCATCGTGTATGGCATTCCCGCCAAGGAATTCAAGCCGGTTATCGAGAAAGACACCAAGATAGGGATGTATCTCATCGAGATATTTGCTTCGAAAACACGCAATCCGTATTCGGCAGACTACACCAAATATCTGTATCAGAATTTTGACCGCAATATGTTGCAAAAAGATTTTTTCGAATTGCAACCTGCGGCATACGTCCGTAAAGTGGTACGGATTCATCCCGGTGGCAGTTTGCAACAAGCCGCCCAACTGATGACCGACAACCGTGTGAGCAGTATCGTGGTAGCCGACAATGACCGCCGTCCGTTAGGAGTTGTAACTGACAAAGACCTCCGTAAACAAATCGCGACAGGGCATTTCTCGCTCGACATGAAAGTCAGCGAAGTGATGAGCCATCCCGTGAAAACGTATCCGAAACGGATGACGATTTCGCAAGCACAATTCGAGATGCTAAAAAATAACATTAACCACTTGATTATCACAGAAGATGCCACACCCAACTCACCTGTGTGCGGGATTATGACGTATCGGGACATCGAAACCATGAAAGGCGATGATATTCCGGGGTTGATGAAAGCCGTGAAGCGTTCTACCAAATCCAAGCATCTCAAACATATCCGCAAGCAATCCCTTAATTTGCTGAAAGGTTACGTGGTGCAAAATATTCCGTTGAGCTTGATTACCGATCTCTTTCACCAACTTTTTGAAGCGATTACGGTCAAAGCTATCGAGCTCTGCATCAAACGGATAGGCGTGCAGCCACCCGTTCGATTTGCATGGATGAGTCTCGGAAGCCATGGGCGAAAGGAACAATTTCTCATCACCGACCAAGACAATGCCATCGTGTTTGAAGACGTGGAGGAGGCTCGCTACGAGGAGGTACAAACGTATTTCTTACAACTCGCCGGCAGAGTAAATACGATGCTCAATAAAATTGGTTACGAATTTTGTCCTGCGGATATGATGGCGAAAAATCCGAAGTGGTGTATGAGCCTGGGCAAATGGGAAGACCAATACCGGAGTTGGGTAAAAAATGCGAATGATGCCGATTTACTGATGTTTTCTATTTTTTACGATATGTGTTATTCGTATGGCGAACCTACGCTTGTGGACAAACTTAGTGAAAAAGTATTTGAGTTTACGCAAGCCAACGAGCGTTTTATGGCGCTGCTTGCCAAAAGTGCGTTGGAAAATCCGTCACCACTTGGTTTTTTCAGAAAATTTATCGTAGAACAGGACGGCAAATACAAAGACCAATTCGACCTCAAAGCACGGGCGATAACGACTTTGACCGACATCGGGCGGCTGCTGATTCTGTCGCACAAAATAAAAGGCATTACCAACACCGCCGAACGTTTTGAGAAAATGGCGGAACTCGAACCGCAAAACAAAGATGTGTATCTCTCGTGTGCGTACGCTGCCAAAGCCTTGCTCAAATTCCGCATCAAAAGCGGGCTTGCCAATGACAATAGCGGACGCTATCTCGATATCAACAGTTTGAACAAAGAGGAAAAAACCAAACTCAAACGCTGTTTTAAAGCTATTGCCAACGCCCAAGAATTGGTGAAATTGCGTTTTAAAGTCAATCCATATATATAAATGAGTTTTTTTGACCAACTATTTGGAAAAGCCTCAACCGCCACTTCGATACCGATAGAAGACGTGGTTTTTGTCGTATTCGACACCGAAACGACAGGCTTCAACTATGCCACTGACCGCATTCTTTCCATTGGTGCAGTGCGGGTACAAGACAATCGTATCGAAATCAAAGATAGTTTTGAAATATTCCTTGCGCAAGAAGTTTTCAATCCCGAAAGTGTTCCCATTCACGGAATTATCAAGCATCATAAATACGAAAAAATCCCCGAAAAAGAAGCCGTATCACGGTTTGCCGATTATGTGAAAAATACAGTACTCGTAGGGCATCACGTAGGGTATGATGTGAAAATGGTCAATGCGGCACTCGAAAGGCACGGGCTTCCGCCGTTGGAAAACAAATTTATCGACACGAATTACCTTTTCAAAAAAACGAAAACCATTAACGTACTGCTCCAAAACGACAAAAATTATTCCCTTGACGAGGTATGCCATGACCTGAATATTACCACGCATGACCGCCACAATGCCGCCGGAGATGCGTTATTGACGTCTATTGCATTTCTCAAAATAGTTACTAAACTTTCACAAAGCAAACGCCTGCACACACTTGGTGCTCTGTTGCGGCTGTAAGAAAAGAAATGATGGTTTGTTTTGATGATTTAGGGAAGTGTTTTGACGAGTTTTTTTTAAATATTGAGGGTTTGTAGGAAATAAAATTAGGGAATTAAGATTGGAATATGTGTGCTTTTATCTTCAAGACAAACAATCTGTTATTTCAAACAAATGTCATTATACTGCTTTGGCGGTATTTATTTTGAATTGAAATGTCTCTAAAAATACATTTTTTTTATTATCTACATTTAATGTATTGATTGTCATTTGTTTATATCCTTTTAGGAATAATTTCATTAATAAATTTCTTCTTTATTTTCTTATTTTTTGTGTTTTTTATTGCGGATTATTTAATTTAAAAGTTAATAGTCTAGTTTCGTTTTTTTAATGATTCTAATATTTTATAGTTTTTTATCCTTTACTATTTGTTTTAATGATATATTTTTCTACATTTGCGATAACTAATTTAAAAAAATAACTAATATGAAATTACGATTAACTTGTATGGTGGTACTGTTCTTCGCAGTACTACATTTCTCTTTTGCACAAGAGAAAACGATTACAGGTACGGTAAAAGATGACTTGGGGCTTCCGCTTCCGGGCGTTACCGTGCAGGTAAAAGGGGAGAGTGCCGGTACTCAGACCGATTTCGACGGGAATTATTCCCTAAAAGTTGCTGTCGGGAAAACGCTTGTTTTCTCGTATGTCGGTATGGCTACGACCGAACGAAAAGTGGGGACTGCCAACCGCATTGATATTGCGATGGCGGAAGATGCCCAACAGCTCGCCGAAGTGGTCGTTACGGGAATTACCACTACCGACCGAAGGCTCTTTACGGGAGCTTCTGACCGCTTGGTGGCTGCCGATGTGAAATTAGATGGTATTCCCGATGTCAGCCGAGCTTTAGAGGGACGTTCTGCGGGAGTTACAGTACAGAACGTATCGGGAACATTCGGAGCAGCACCCAAAATCAGAGTGCGTGGAGCGACTTCTATTTACGGAGCATCCAAGCCGCTTTGGGTGGTTGATGGTGTTATTCTTGAAGATGTGATAGAGTTAGGTCCGGAAGATTTGTCTTCTGGCGATGCCACTACGCTTATCAGTTCGGCAATTGCTGGATTGAACCCTGATGATATTGAGAACTTTGAAGTATTGAAAGACGGCTCGGCGACTTCCATATATGGTGCAAGGGCGATGGCGGGTGTCATTGTTATTACCACTAAACGAGGAAAAGCGGGTGTCAGTACTTTTAATTACACGAATGAATCAACATTTCGTTTGATTCCTTCCTATGCTGACTTTAATATCATGAACTCGCAAGAGCAGATGTCGGTTTACGAAGAAATGCGTACCGCAGGATGGCTCAATTATGCCGATGTAGCAAACCGTAGTGCTAGTGGTGTGTACGGTAGAATGTATCAGTTATTAAATCAATTAGATAGTAATGGTAATTTTATGCTTGCCAATACAGCCGAGGCGAAATCTGCCTATCTTCGTCAGGCGGAATTGAGAAATACCAATTGGTTTAATCTGCTTTTTAACCCGACCATTATGCAAAACCATTCGATAAGTATGTCATCGGGTAATGATAAGTCAGCTTACTATGCTTCTATAAGTGCCATGATTGATCCGGGGTGGACTTTATCAAGTAAAACGAACCGTTTTACAGGGAATTTTAACTCAAGTTTTAAATTGTCGGATAAGTTAACTTACAGCCTATTGACCAATGCGTCCTATCGAAAACAAAAAGCTCCCGGTACATTGGCAAGAAATGTAGATGTGGTAAGTGGTGAAATAAAACGAGATTTCGATATCAACCCATATTCGTATGCACTGAATACTTCCCGTACATTAGACCCTGATGAAATGTATGTTCGCAGCTATGCTCCGTTCAATATTGTAAATGAATTGGCAAATAATTATATGGATTTGGAAATAGTTGATTTGCGTTTACAAAATGATATAAAGTGGAAATTTTCGCCTAAGGTAGAATTTATGGTTTTGGGGGCATTGAAATACCAAAATACAAATCAAGATCATCATATCAAAGAAAATTCAAATCAAGCGAATTCTTATAGAGCGATGCAAACATCTACGATTCGGGACAGAAATCCTTTCTTATTTACAGATGTTAATGACCCTTATGGATTGCCATTCAGTATATTACCGCAGGGAGGGATCTACCAAAGAACCAATTACAATATGATAAGCTATGACTTCCGTGCTACGGTGGCTTACAAAGATGTCATAAATGAAGACCATACTGTAAATGCTTATGGAGGTTTTGAATCGAATACAACCAATCGGAACAGAAACCGATTCCGTGGTTGGGGGATGCAATATGATATGGGTGAAATACCGTTTTATATTTATGAGGCTTTCGTACGTGAAGTGCAAGATAATGACTTGTATTATTCTGTAGAAAATACGAAATATAGAAATCTTGCATTTTTTGGGAATGCCACCTACTCATGGAAACGTCGCTATACCGTTAACGGAACATACCGCTATGAAGGCACAAATAAATTGGGGCGTTCACGCTCAGCTAGATGGTTGCCTACGTGGAATATTTCGGGGGCATGGAATGTACATGAGGAAGACTTCTTTGATAAATTAAGCCCAAAAATATCTCATTTAACACTTAAAGGGTCATATAGTTTGACGGCGGACAGAGGGCCTGCTTCCGTAACTAATAGCTTGGTTGATATCCGTAGTAGTTCTCCATGGAAACCGTTCGCAGGTGTCAGAGAAACAGCTCTTTACATAAATTCTTTGGAGAATAGCGAACTTACTTATGAAAAGAAAAAGGAATTAAATATCGGAGTGGACATAGGTTTTTTTAACGAACGCATCGCCTTGGCAGCCGACTGGTATACCCGTAATAATTACGATTTGATAGGGGTTACCACAACGCAAGGCTTGGGTGGCGAAATTCAAAAGTACGGTAACGTTGCTGAAATGAAATCAAACGGGTTTGAACTTTCTATTAATACCGTCAACATAAAAAAAGATGACTTCTCATGGAAAACAAACTTTATTTATTCAAAAATAAAAAATGAAGTAACGCGTTTGGATAATTATTCTCGTGTGATAGACTTAATAACAGGCGACGGATTTGCCCGCGAAGGATACCCAGTGCGTTCACTGTTTTCGATACCTTTTAGAGGTTTGACCAATGATGGATTGCCTACATTCCTTGACCAAGATGGAAATGTAACATCAACAGGTATTTATTTTCAAGAGCGAAACAATATTGACTTCTTGGAGTACTCAGGTTCTATTGACCCAACGGATGTGGGAAGTTTGGGGAATATCTTTCAATACAAAGGTTTAAAATTGAATATTTTCGTTACCTATTCTTTTGGCAATGTTGTCCGTTTGAATCCTATATTTTCATCATCGTATACCGATTTGACCGCCATGCCACGCGAATTTAAAAACCGCTGGGTAGTGCCAGGTGATGAAAACTACACAACTATTCCTGTGATAGCAACGTCTCGAATGACCACAAGCAATGGAAATCTCAATAGAGCTTATAACGCATATAATTATTCTACAGAAAGGGTTGCTAAAGGTGATTTTATCCGTATGAAAGAAATATCACTAACGTATGATTTTGATAAAGATATTCTAGAAAAGTTGGATGTTCGGAATTTATCGCTTAAATTGCAGGCAACTAACCTCTTCTTGATTTATGCCGACAAAAAACTGAACGGTCAAGACCCCGAATTTTTTAATTCTGGTGGAGTTGCAGTTCCGCTACCAAAACAATTGACATTCACATTACGAGTTGGACTTTAAAAATAAAGAATATGAGAAATATAATAAAAATAAGCATACTAAGTATAACGATATCGGTACTATCTTTAAGTTGTGACAGTTTTTTGGATGAATTACCCGACAACCGCACGGTTGTGGATAGTTCGGAAAAAGTAGCAAAATTGTTGGTTTCAGCTTATCCCGAGAGCTATTATACATTAGTTTCAGAACTATCTTCGGATAATATTGACGATTATGGAGCTTCCAATCCCAATA
Source organism: Capnocytophaga sp. (assembly GCA_030538675.1). Taxonomy (GTDB): domain Bacteria; phylum Bacteroidota; class Bacteroidia; order Flavobacteriales; family Flavobacteriaceae; genus Capnocytophaga. Next base: position 3,609 of record JAUNTM010000045.1, on the reverse strand, counting down.
CAAGTGTATTTTATGAACAAATAGCTTATTGGAAGGAATCATCTGAAGTTGATAATGATGACTTGAAAAGTGTATGGGAGGCTTGCTATAAAGCTATTTCAAATGCCAATGAAGCTTTAAAAGCTATCAAAGAGTTAGGCTCGCCCGCTACATTGAACCCTCAAAAAGGGGAAGCTCTACTTGCTAGAGCCTATAATCACTTTGTGTTGGTCAATCTTTTCTCAAATCATTACAATACACAAACAAGCGGTTCTGATTTGGGTATTACATATATGACAATGCCCGAAACGACACTTTCGCCAAAATATGAAAGAGGAACTGTTGCGGAGGTATACCAAAAAATCAATACTGACTTAGAAGAAGGGCTTCCGTTAATTGATGACACTTTGTACGAAGTACCCAAGTATCATTTCAACAGAAGGGCAGCGTATTCTTTTGCGGCGCGGTTTAATCTCTATTATGAAAATTGGCAGAAAGCTGCAGATTATGCAACTATAGCATTAGGAGCCAGCCCTGCATCTGTATTACGAAACTGGGCGGCATTAGGAGCTTTGCCAAGAACAGGAAGTGTAGTTTCCAATAGCTATATACAGGCAGAACATAATGCTAATTTTCTTTTGTTGACAGATGCTTCAAACATGGGATATGTTTTCGGCGCATATTATACAGGGTCACGTTTTTCACACGTGAAGGATATCGCTAATAGGGAAACGCTTTTGGCAGCTGGTCCGTGGGGAGCTACAACGATAAATCGTTATAGATTCATCCCCTTTGAATATTCGGCAACTAATCTAGATAAGTATTTGTACTACAAAATTCCATTTATGTTCCAATACACAGATTTAGTCGCTCAAATCGGATATAGACGTACCGTATATTCAGTTTTTTCCGCTGATGAAACGCTTTTAATAAGAGCAGAAGCCAATATTTTACTAAAGAAATATGCAGAAGCTGTGAGCGATTTGAATCTTTGGGCTAGAAATTTTTATACTTTTACCAATAATATTCCGCAGGCTGATATAGAAGCTTTCTATGCTAATTTGCCATATTCTACGGCAGATAATCCTACACAGAAAAAAGTTCTTAGGCCTAAATTCACTATTGAAGCAGGAACGCAGGAAAATCTTTTGCATTACGCATTACAATGCCGAAGAATATTAACAATACACGAAGGATTTCGTTGGTTCGATATCCGACGTTACGGAATTGAGGTGCTTAGATACCAGCATCATTTAGATGGAAGTAAAACAGTCGAAGATATACTCACAACAAACGATTTGAGAAGAACATTTCAAATTCCACAAGATGTAATATTAGCAGGGTTGACACCTAATCCACGTTAGTTTATTAACTTATAAATAGTATTAGACATGAAAAAATATATTAAAGACATAGCTTTTGGCGTAGTAGTTATACTGATGAGCGCTTGTTCTGCTGAGGACAAACCCGATGCAGGCACGACCGTAATCGCTTTAGAGGACGATTTATCCACAAAATTTGATGTTTTCTTAAAAAGAGAATATGTAGACACATACAACATCCAGTTTATGTACAAGATGGTTGATGCGGAAAGTGATATGAACTATACTTTAGTCCCTGCTACGTATGCCAATTCAGTCAAAATGGCAAATTTGGTCAAATACCTTTGCTTGGAACCGTACAATGCTGTAGCTCCAGATAATTTTCTGAAACTCTATTTTCCGAAAATGATTATGATGGTCGGCTCACCTGCATACCGCAATAACGGTACGATGGTGTTAGGAACTGCCGAAGGTGGTCTCAAAATAACGCTCTATAATATAAACGGACTGAATGTGAACAATCTCAATACATTGTACGAATATTATTTTCGTACCATTTATCATGAATTTTCACATATTCTGCATCAAACAAAAGATTTTCCGAATGACTTCCGAATGATAACGCCAGCGGCTTATGTAGGAGACTCATGGAACACCATTTCGGAAGTAAATGCCAGAAGAGCAGGTTTTATCAGCCCGTATTCTATGAAAGAAAGCAATGAAGATTTTGTGGAATTAATAGCCTATTACATCACTTATACGGACGCTCAATGGACTGCCGCACTGACAGCAGCAGGAACTACAGGGGCTCCTATAATTCAGCAAAAGATTGAAATAGTCAAGAACTATTTACTTGCTTCTTGGGATATTGATTTGGATGCCTTGAAAGCAGAAGTGCAAACACGGGCAGCAAATCTGTCAAACGTAGATTTAGATAACATAGATTAAACACACATAAAATGAAAAATTTTATACAATCAATTATAATGTTAATTGCAGTACTATCTGTAGTTTCCTGCAACAACCGATTTGAAGATGACATTTTCCCTGAACCAGCCGCCGCTCGTATCGGAAAATCCTTGACGGAATATAAAGAAATATTAGTTTCAGCTCCCAACGGGTGGGCATTGGAGAACTATGTAGGAGGAAGTTCCCGTACTTTTGGAGGGTATACTTATACAATGCAGTTTACAGATACAGAAGTAACTGCTATGCTTGATTTATTAGGAACTTCCGCTTCAGAAACAACGACCTATGATGTTATTGCTAATGGAGGCCCTACATTGACTTTTGATGTCTATAATGAGATTATACACGTTTTTTCGACACCATCCGCAAGTAATTATAATGCTTATATGACCGATTATGAATTTCTTATACTTTCATATGAAAACGATGTAATTACTATGAAAGGTAAGAAGTATGGAAATATGATAAGGCTTGTTAAGTTAAATGAAATTCCTACAGCTTTCTTGACAAAGGTTATTGATACATATCAATACGTTGAAAATACAGGAATATTAGAATTTATAATGGGAGGGAATAAAGTAAGCTTCACAAAGTCAGCCCGTACAATAATATACACGTATGATGAGAATGGTACTTCTGTATCAAAAACAGCAGCGTATATCTATACCGAAGATGGAATTCAATTCTATGAACCTTTGACTATAAACGGAGTAACTATCCACAACTTATTTTTGAATAAGACAACGAATACTCTTGATACAGCCGACGGAATAGTAGTATTTTATTTAGCACAGGCGTTGACAATTGATTTAAAGTCTACGCAATGGGTAATATATCCCAATGCAGATCAACAATGTTCTGATTTATTCAATACTACATTTGACCAAATTGTAGCTGCAGATTATGCTCGTTGGGGATCAACATTACTACCTGTTATAGGATTTGGATTAACAAGCGAAAACGGTACAGGGATTACATTTCTTTCGGTTGAAGCCGCAGGAACGTACAGAACTGTAAAAAACTTAGTTTTTTCGGGAACTAAAAATGTAGGCGAGGTTAACATAGCCTTAGGATCAAATGGATTCAATTGGACCTGGTTTACTCACCTACTTCCTCTTGCAAATTTAATAGCGGAAAACGGCCCTTATACTGCAGAATTAAATAACGCTTCAAACCCTACTGTAGTAAAACTCACAAGTATTAAAAACCCTGATATTTGGTTTACTTTAAATCAATAGTTTTCTTACACAAAATAAGGGTGTCCGAAAAGTCTGATTTTAGTGGTTTTTTTAAATATAAAACTCTTGTTTTCAGTAATTTAAAAATGCAGCTTCATTCA
>JAUNTM010000044.1 GCA_030538675.1 Capnocytophaga sp. | reverse complement strand
TTTTTAACTTTTTCTAACAAATATTCCCTACCCAATATCTCACTACAGGTGGCAAAAGCCCCGATGGTTACGCCCAGAATTCCGTGCATATTCACGCTCTGCCCTGTGAGGAACAGGTTTTTAATATTTGTTCTCGGCGGGATAAACGACCGCATCGGGCTGTTGGAATCGTGAACATAGCCGTAGAGATTACCCTGCTGTCCGCCAATATAATCGCGGTACGTGAGAGGCGTTGAGGTATAAACTTCTTTTATGTAAGTGCGGATTTTTGGGAATTTTTCTTCCAAAGCGTTTAAAAACTGTTCTTTTTTCCGCTCTTTAAATTGCTCGTAGGTTTCCCCGCGTTCGTTGGGCAAAGCGACGGTATTAAATGTATGTTCCCACGCTTGCACTTCTTCGTAACGCATATAGGTAATGGCGGTCAAGCTTTCCGCCCATTCTTGTTCTTCGGAAAAAATTCCTGTGGAAAGCATATAGCTTTTTGGCCAAGTGTTGTCGGAATATTCGAGGGTTTGCCATACTTCACGGCTGTTTCTGTGATGATAATAATTGCAATTGAAATAACGCAAAGTATTAGGCTTCAATACAATATAAAGACTAAAAGCCGAAGTGTACGGCTCAAGACTCTGTATCCGTTTGTAATATGATTTCTTAAAATAAGAAGCTCCGGCGAGTTCCAATGTATGTTTTAAATCGATATTTGAAATGAAGTTTTTACCATAAATTTCTCTTTCGTCAGAAATTTTTACGGATTGGATTTTGTTTTCGTCATCAAATTCAAAACCTGTTACTTCGGTATGTTTGTACAATTTACCGCCCAACGAACGAATTTGTTTTGTCAATAATTTACTAATTTGACTACCTCCTTTAACGCACCGCCACGCACTTTGTATGTATGAATTGACCGAGAGTGCGTGAACATACAGCGGTGTTGTTTCGCCCATTCCGCAATATAGAAAATTCGACCCCACTAATACTGCTTTGAGTTTTTCGTTGTCCGTTAGGCTATCCAAATAGTCTTTTAAATTTACGCCAAGTATCTCGAAATCATAGGGTTGCGTAGCGTTAAGATTGTACAGTGGAAATGAATTGCACACGTCTTGTATTTTTTGAAAATAGGTTTCGATAGCTTTTTTTTCATTAGGAAAACGAGCAAACAGGCTTTCGGCAAAGTGGTCATAGCCTTGCAAATGTGGGTATTCCGTAGGATCATCACCAAAGCTGATGATGTCAAACCCTTCTGTATCAAGCTGTTTCAGTTGCAAATCTTTCTGAATACCGATATATGAAAAATAACTATGCAGGTTTTCGCCTTCGCTAAGTCCGCCGATGTAATGTACGCCCGTGTCAAAAATAATTTTGTTGCGGACAAACGTCTGCAAATTACCACCAAATTGGTTGTTTTTTTCGAGTACGCATACCGTTTTGCCTTCTTTCGCAAGAATAATTGCCGAAACAAGACCGCCGAGACCGCTTCCTACAATTACATAATCATATATCTCCATCCTTAAATTTTTATAAAAAATACCATTCCACCAAAAGTCTCTTTTTTCATAAATCCTTTCAAAAGGAATACTTTTTCCGTTTCGGAGTGGCAATGTACGATAATTATTTGTTTTGTAAAATCATTTATTAATTTTTCAAAATCCATATTCGGAACGCTCACTATCAGCGTATGCACATCAACTAACGGCAACAAATTTTCTGTGTGTATTATATTTCGTATTGTGCTGATATAGTTATGTTTAGCTATATTCCGTTTGTCGGTATCGGTGATATGCGAATGGATTTTCCGTTGCGAATCGAACAAAGCTAAGTAGCTATCCACCTGTCCGTAATCATCGGCTATGTGCAGAATGTGTTGCGTATCCGCCCATTGGTGCATCTGATAATACACCGGGCTGTTGGTTTTCAAATCGTTACGGATTTTAGAATATAAAAAATCGGATTTGTACAGAAACCCAAGTGTTATTTTTCGGTTAAAATAATCGTGTTGTTCGATACGGTTTCTTATTTCCTTAAAATTTTTCTCAAATTCACGGCGAATGGATTTACTTCGTTGGCTGTACGTTGTGCCGTACCGGGCATCATCATAAGCAATACGCTCCCCGATTTCAACAGTAATGCGGCTTCCGTCATAAATAATATAGTCGCCTTTGGGAAGCGTTTCCGAATTTCCGTGTATGTAAATAGGTAAAATATCTAATTTGAAAATTTCTGAAAGGAAAAAAGCTCCTTTGTGAAACCTTTTTATAGATTGGTCATACGAACGAGTGCTTTCGGGGAAAACCATTAGTGAAAGACCTTGCCCCACTTTAGCTTGCAGGTGGGCAGTACTTTCTTCCACGCCTTTGGATACGGGATAATAATCGGCAATTCGTGCTATTCCTCTGAATATAGGTGAGTTATATACCCAATCATTGACCAGGTACACGATTTTGTGCGTTGTCATATTAATCGCCAGCGTATCGAGAAATGAGGTGTGGTTGGCGATAATGACGGCTGGTTTTGTGAAATTTTCGCCTTGCGGATTGAGGACACTCTTGCGGACAAACGGATTGGAATACAATACCGAAGTAGTGAATAAAGTTACAAACTTCTTAAAACCTAACAGTTTTTTCTGTTTAATATTTGGAATAAATGCCATTACTAAAGTCCCGAAGAGCGTGATAAGCAATCCGCCTAAAGCGTAATAGGCAAATGACACCATCGAGTGTAAAAATAACTTTAATGTAATCGGCGATTTGCCGTTTTTGGGGCGGTTTGTGATGAAAAATCCGAACAAGAGCGGATACAAAACGAAGGTAATGAGCAATGCCGAAATGATGCCGAGTAATGCCGTTGCCGAAATGGATTTCAACGCCGGATGTTTGGCAAAAATAAGGCTTCCGATAGAGGCGATGGTGGTCAGTGCCGCGAGCAGCATCGAGGTGCGGAACGATGCCGTATGGTCGTGTCCGTCCGTGTATTTATCACGTAACGCCGAGGTCATAAAAATACTGAAATCGACCCCGATACCGAATACCAGCGTACAGACTATCGTACTGAAAATGTTGAGTTCCAGACCAAAAAGAAACATCAGTCCGCCGATGGCAACCGCCGTCAATACAATGGGCAAAGCCGCCGTAAGTGCCAGTTCCAGCCTTCGGAAAAACACGAAAAGTACCAACAGCACGGCAAGCAACGAATAATTGACCAAACGGTTGAAATCGTCTTTGAGCTGACCGAGAAATGCCTCGTTCAGTTGCTGGCGGTCGATGAGCAAATAATCGGGATTTTTGCCGAGCGTTTCCACTACAAAATCACGGTTTTTATCACTGACTTTAAGGATGTTAGTCATCGTATAGAAGCCGTCTTTTTCGGTAATGGCACCGTTTCCCGAAAGGGCTTCCAAAGGGGCAAAATCAGTTATGGAAATCGGTTGAAATTGCTTTCCGAGCAACTCATAAAATGCCTTGTGCGTAGCGGGTTTAAACCCGAGTTTTCCGCCCGCATCGATTAATTCTTTCTGAACGGTTTCTGGATTATTTTCCTGCCAAAAATCATTCCATTGCCCGATGCGTTTTTTTTGTTCTTCGTTTGAAAGAAAAATAGTTCCCGATGAAGAAAAATTTATAATTTTGGTATCGGATTTTAACGCTGAAAGTTCTCTATAAAGCTGGTTGTTACGTTGCAATACTTCTTCTTCGCTATTGCCGTGAGCTACTGCATAAAGCGATTTGGAAGTCAGACTGCTTATTCGTTCTAATTGATTTTCAACCGATTGAATTTCGGCAGGAACATAATTCAAATCCGACAGATTATTGTTGTAACCGATGTTCCGAAAGGTAAACAATCCGAAAACAACCAACGCTATACAAATGATTATCAGCGCTTTATTCCGATGAAACGGATATTGTCCCGCCTTTTCCAACCACGAAATGTTGGCGGTGTGCCGAGGGTTTGGTTTGTACAGCAACGGTATTAAAATAAGGGCGAAAATTGCCGCTGAAACCACGCTGACCGACGCAAACAATCCTAAATCTTTTAACGCTTCTGACTCAACGAAAAGCAGGCACAAAAACGAAATGGCGGTCGTCAAACTACTCATCATTGTAGGTTGTGCAATGGAAGCATATAGTTTTTTTTTGTCGGGATATTTTTTAAGATGTGTTAAAATATGTAATGAATAATCAATGGTAACGCCGAGCAATATTGCTCCTACGCTGACCGAAATGGCGGAAATCGTTCCTCTGTAAGCGGACAAAAACGCCAATGCCGTCAATGCTCCCAACGCCGTCGGGACGAATAATAAAAACGGAACGGCTATATTTTTATAATAAAATGCTAAAAAAATCAAAAGTAACGACATCGAAATGATGACGGTCGTGAGAATGTCGGTTTTGATTTGATGTGCATTCGCAACAGCGATAAATGCCGACCCAAAATAACTAATTTCCGTCTGCGGACGAAGGTTATTTAATTCGTCTTTAAGAATATTCATCTTATTGACAAACAGTGTATTATATTCTGTTTCGCTACCGCCGAAAATGGGTTCAATAAAAAGCAATAGGTGCTGCCCGTCTTTTGACGTAACAAAGCCGTTTTTCAATTCAAAATCATCGTCCGCCCCGAGCGATTTTAGTTTGTCAAGCCCCACAAACGCCAGCCCGAGCGGGTCGGCAGTAATAAACGGCTTGGCAACCATTCCCGAAGGGGAAATCAGTGTTCGGTAATTGGCTTCAACCCGTTGGGCAATACTATCAGGAGCCAATTTCGGACGGAAATTTTCATAATCTTTTCCCGTTAAAAATAAAGGTAAATTATCGTAAATAAAATCAAAAGTTTCTGATAATTGGGTTTCATCATATTTTCCTTGAACGGATTTTATATAGTGGTCGTAGCCGTGCAGACTGTCAAGCATCGCTTCTGCCGTTTCCGTCAATACTTCCGTATGGGTACTGTCTTTCAGTGAGATAAGCACAATAATTTTGTCGGCAAAATCAAGTTGTGAGAGGGCTTTGGCAAGCGTTCCGGTACGGCTGTTTTTGGGCAGCATACGGTTGATGTCCTCTTCAAAATGTAGTTTTGATGTTTTCCACGCCAAAAACGACACGATAAGAAGCAGCAATAACCCACTGACAATCTTATTGTTGCGTATAAAAAGAGCTATTTTGTAAAAAAAATCCGTCATCCGTCATTTATTTTTCTTTGGGTAAAAAATTGTAACAGCAAATAGCCGGCAATTCCTACGCTTACGGCTGCAAAAATAGCCAAAATCACGCTTCCGATAAGGTATTGTAGCAAATGATTTTTGATATTTTCTACCGAAAGGTCGGTTTGCCCGAAGATAATCGGCTCGCTATCAATAAACCAGCCGCCTACCCAAAGCGACCCGAATATAATAAAAGGTATCATCGGCGGAATGCTTACGTTGGAAAAGGCGAACGAAAGTACTTTGTTCAACCGCAGTAATACCGCCAAAAAAATGGACAACACCGTCTGCAATCCCCAAAGCGGTGCGATGCCGATGAACACGCCCAACGCCATCGAGAGGGCTTTTACTTTATTGGAATCGTTGCTTTCAAGAATGTCTTCTTTGATGAACCGCCGAAAGTTTTTTTTTTTGAAACTACGGTATAAATCACGTGGTTTTATATAGGCTAATGCGATGATTACCAGTGCTGTATTCAATAAACTGATGCGGGCAAAATCTTTGTACGGACGGAAGTGCGACACGCGTTCGGCAGGGTCGTACAGTACTTGAATAGGAACGTTTTTCACGGTAATTCCGTTCCAAGCGGCACGCACGATAACCTCGATTTCAAACTCAAAACGGTTTGTAAAAAAACGTTTCGGTAAGGCTTGGAGCGGATACAACCGAAAGCCACTTTGTGTATCGCTCAATCGGATTCCTGTTTCAAAACGATACCAAAAATTTGAAAAATTATTCCCAAAACTGCTTCCGCCCGGCACGCTTTCGTGTTGCATATTCCGGCTTCCGATGAGCAGCAATGGTTTCGGATGTTGAGTGTATCCGTCAAGGAAAACGGCAATGTCTTCGGGGTAATGCTGCCCGTCCGAGTCAATCGTAATGGCGTATTCGTAGCCCAATTCAAGGGCTCTGCCAAATCCCGCCTGTAATGCCGCTCCCTTGCCTTTGTTTTTATGTAAATGAATTACTTCCAATGACTTATAACTTTCCAAAATACGAAACGTATCATCCGTTGCACCGTCATTTATAACGATTACATCGGAGGTAAGGGCAAGCACGCCGTCAATAATCCTCGCCAGCGTTTTGGCGTTGTTATAGGTGGGCATCAGCACGCACATCTTGGCTTGCCGCATTCGGTTTGCTATCGTTCCATATTCATTTGCCATAAATCAAAAGGTTAATTTTTTTAGATTTTTTAGCATATTCCGATGCCATTTTCTGTAAGTCCGTTTTTTGGGTTGTGTAATTTTCTAACAGAAATTTTGCATCTTCCTCTATATTGGCTTGGTATTTCAGTGCTTTGGGCGTGTGTTCTTGTACGCTTAATCTGATGAGCCGTAATTCGTAATCGGTCGGGTGTTTTTGTATGGCATCGTCCAATGCCGTTGTTCCTTTGATTAACAGCTCTTTACGTTTGTTTTTGTCGGTTGCGAATTTGGCTTGTAAGATGTCCGAAACAGCTTTGTAACCTTCTGCCGCCGGAATATTGGCGGTTATTTTTGCAACATTTTTTAAGAATAATTCAGCATTTTCTTTGGACGAAGAAGCCTCGGCATACGCTTTTCGGACTTCTTCCAAAGGCGAAAAAATACTTGACAAACAGACGGTTATAAAAATAAAAATAGGTTTCATTTTAATTTTCTTTTACATAAACGGATGTGAGTTTCAATGCGGTTGTGTCGCCGAACGAGGTTGTGTTTTTCACTTTCAGTTCGCTGTCTGTACTTCCCGAATAGTCAAGTTCAAGCCGCAGTTCGGGGCTGGTTTCGGGGTTGATGAGTGCCATAAATTTTACGTTGGACGAGGATTTCATAAATAGCGGTACTTGAAAAATATCTTCTGTCAAGTCCTTGATTATCTGCATCATACACACACCGGGCGTGACGGGGTTATTAGGAAAATGACCTTTGAAAATAGCGTGGTCGGCATTGAGCCTGATGATGGCTTCGTAGGTATTTTCCTTCGTAGACGAGAGTTTTAGTACGTGATAAAAATCGGTGAGTAATGGCATAAGTTTTATACTTTTTGCAAAGAAAAGCAAATTATGTTACTTATTTGTTTTTAAAATGTCAAATGTGTATGTCAGTCCGAGATAGAAATTCGTATTGAGTTTTGAGTTGTCCGCATCAAGTACAGGTACGATGCCTCGCCGGGCGCGTGCTTCGATGCCCCAATTGTGTGTCAGCTGGTAGCCTGCACCGAGCATAAACCCTAAATCAACATCGTTTTTAACCCTGAAATTATGTTGGACAACAAAATCCAATGTTGTTCCAAAGAGAATGTTGAAGTCGCCAAATCGGAATTTGTTGGCGAGCGATAGCGAAAGATACGACACACGAAATTTTTCTTCGGCGGTGCTTTGCGTATCGAAATAGTGAAATTTGACTAGCGAACCCTGTCTTGCATAGGTTATTTCGGGTTGCAAGCTGTAAGATCGTCCGAGATTCAGTTGTCCGTACACGCCTGCGTACAGGTCGTATATAGGTTCGGCGCGAGTCTCGAAAGGGATGCGCCAACGGCTATTGAGGTATTCGCTTTCAGAAAAATACGATGCACTAAGCCCTGCACGTATGCCGGGACGAAACGAGACTTGTGCTTCTGCCAAGAGAAATCCGCCTAATAGAAGCATGAACAAAAAAATCTTTTTCATCAGAATAGTTTTAATGAAACATTCGGTTTTGGACGCTACGGCATTAACACTAATTGTATTTTTAAAGGAAAATTGTAATGCTGTATCGTAATATGTTTGGCAAATATAGTGTTATTTGCTTCAAAAACAAATGATATTTTTTCTTTTCTTTTAGAAGCGTTTATGATTTGGCGGAGGTACTCGTTGTTTTTATCAAAATAAAAATCATTCGTAGTATTTTTTGTATAAAAACTTCTGTATATCAATCGGTTGTCATCATCCCAAACTTCTTGTGCGGTATGCGAATATTTGAGCAGGATACGGAAGTCATCTCGCAAAGTATGGAGTAAGCGTTTCCGGTTGAGTTCGTCGACAGTATAATTTATCTGAAAACTATTTTCTGAAATTGTAAAATCCAATAATTTGTTTCCAAAATCGGTGGTAAGAGCAATTCTATGCGAGCCGTCCGAGAGCGGTTTGATGATGAGAAGCCCGCTGAAGTGATGTCCGTAAGCTTCAATACTTGATTTGTATACATAATCCGTTTTGAGGTCTGAAAAGTACGAATTCAGAACTATTTGCTCTTTGTCTAGAACTTTTACAGCGTTCTCAGGGCGATAGCTTCCGCAAGAAGCGAATGTGCAAAGCAAGCTAAAGAATAAAATCCGCATCATTGACAGGGGCATTTATTTTTTTATTCTTGAATACGATACGAGTATAATCGCCTGAGGGTTCGGTGAGTTTTACTTCCGATACGCTCTGCTCATTTTTTGGAAAATACAGAGATATTTGCCGGATGTATTTTTTCATAGCATCGTTTTTGGGTTTGAGCTTGGCGATGTGGTGTGTATTCGTTTTGTAAAAACGGATGTCAAACTGTTGTTCGTCAAACATATCGCCACTTACACTTCCGATGATAAGCGTATTGATATTTTCAAAAATTTTGCCCCCTGCATTGACGCTGCTTTTTTTCCCTTGGTCATCGATGAATACTTTTTTGTCTTTGAAAATCAGCCGATAACGATACGGTTCGGTATATTGCCAATTGAGCATATTGGGCGAGCGGAATGCCATTTTACCAGAAGTTTCTATGTCTTTCGAGAGAAAATCCATGTGTTTGTATTGTACAAAATCGGTGGTCAATGACTGTATTTTTTGAGTTTCGGCAGTGATATTTTTTACAAAAACAGAGCGTTCGCTTTCGCTCATGGGGGTTTCTTGAGCATTTGCTGTAAAGCTAATTAAAAGTATGATAATCAGGAAGTTATTTTTCATAAGGAGCGCTGTTTATGGATTCGTCTAAGGGTGCAATCTGGTAATTTTCTTTTTGCAAAAGTATCAATAATTGTTCCAAAACACGTATGCTTTTGTCGGAAGTATCGTGCATGAGTAAGACGGCACCGGGTTTTATGCGTTTTTGGATGCGCTGCAAAAGGCGTTTTTCATCCTGGATGATAGTGTCTAACGAGCGGATATTCCATCCGACGACGGTATAACCCAACGTGCGTGCGGCCTTGGCAATATGCGGATTGGTAATGCCGAATGGTGGACGAAACCATTTGATTTTCAGATTTGTAAGTCGGAAAATAAGTTCTTGCGTACGGACGAGTTCGTTTGTGATTTTGCCCGACCGCCAAAAACCGATAGTATTGGCATGCGAGTATGTATGATTGCCGATGCGATGCCCTTCGGCAATGATTTTCCGTAAAATCTCGGGATGCTGTTCTACTTGTTTTCCGATGCAAAAAAAAGTAGCTTTGGCATTATATCGTTTTAAAACGGCTAATAGTGAAAGTGTATGCGGGGTAGGCCCGTCATCAAAAGTGAGGACTATTTTTTTATCCGTACCATTTTGGCTGTGGCAATGTGTCTTTATAAAAAATCCTAACCGTATGTCAAAAACACCCCAAATGATTACTGCCAACGCAATAATTCCGACCAACACCATTATATATAATACGACTAACGACATGCCGGCATTATTGACTTTCTGTTTTCATGTTGTTACCATCTTTGTTATGCAGCTGCTGGAATACGAAGCTCGATAACACGGTCAGTAATCCTACGCAAATAAATGTGTAGCGGAAGGCTTGATGGATATTTGTTTGATTACCAATGATTTTTGTTTCAAAAAATCGGAGTACGACCATCCCGAAAGCAATTCCAAATCCGATGGCGAGCTGTTGGTTGACCGAGATGAGTGAATTACCGCTGCTATTTTGGCGGTCGCGCAGTCTGGCGATAGCAATCGTATTCATAGAGGTAAATTGGATTGAGTTGAAAAAACCAAGTAATACCACGATAGGTATAAACCAATAAATAGAATCACTGACAGACGGAATGGCAAAACACATGATGAGCAACCCGATCAGTACGGTATTGGTGCGCAATGTAGCTCTGTATCCAAATACATTTAATATTTTGACTACCAATGATTTGCCTAACATGGCGGTCAATGCCATCGGGGCGACTATCCATCCTGAAACTACCGCACTCTGACCATAAGCAATTTGTATCATGAGCGGAATAAGAAGCGGTACGGCACTGATACCCAGTCGGGTAGCCATATTTCCATAAAATCCGACACGGAATGTACGTATTTTGAAAAGTTCGAGCGGAAAAAGAGCGTTGTTGTTTTTCATAGCGTGCCGATAGTAGAAATACAATAACGAAAATCCTAATAGAATCATCAGAAGAATAGGGGAGAGCTGCTTGGACTCGCCCAAAAATTCTAATGCCAGCGAAAGCAATAGCGAAGCTGCGGCAAAAATTAAAAAGCCTTTGCTGTCAAAATGCGAATCACGTTCTTTGAAGTCAGGCATGTATTTGATACTCAATATAATACCTGTGAGCCCGATAGGAATATTAATCAAGAAAATCCAATGCCATGACAGATAGTCCACCATATATCCGCCGACCAAAGGACCTAATATAGGACCAATAAGGGCAGGAATAATAGCGTAATTCATCGCAATGATAATTTCATTTTTGGAATACGATTTTATCATAGCCAATTTGCCGACAGGCGTAATCATCGCACCGCCGATACCTTGCAATACTCTCGAAACCACCAATTGCGGTAGATTTTGTGAAATCGCACAGCAAAAAGAACCGAGCGTAAAAACAAGAACAGCGAGAATAAAGATTTTTTTCGTACCAAAGCGGTCTGCCAGAAATCCGCTCGCAGGCATAAAAAGAGCCAACGTAAGCACATAACTCACAATGGCATTTTGCATATCCAATGGCGACTCATGCAAGTCTGCCGCTATCGCAGGAAGCGATGTATTAAGTATAGTAGAATCAAGCATTTGCATGAAAATACCCGTAGCAAGGATAAAAGGAATGTACTTTTTCTCTTTTTCCATCATAATATTTGTGTATTTATGCGGCAAAGATACGGCAATTTTCAAATTATTCGGCATTAAGCAAAAAACCAAATATGCTACAAAAAAGACTTTCGTTAAATTATTTTTTTAATTCGAAAATCTTCGTTTTTCTTCCTTTTAAGACGTTCTTAAAAAAATGATGATTTAAGAAATCTTTGTCTATTTTTCTAATGTATTACATAATGAAATAAATTGTAATTTTCAAAATCACTACTAAAATCGCAGTATTTGTAAGAAAGTAATTAATTTTATTGAAACCAAAAATGATAAAATTATTTTGTTACAAAAACATATTTCGTTTGTTATATTACTGATTTACAGTAAATTATATCATCCGATAAAAAAGATTAAAAAGTTTTTTATTTTAGAAAATAGTTATACATTTGTTACCGTAGCAATAGGGTATCGTACAGCATGTTATATTTTAAACAATAATGTATATATAACGAGGTGTAAGTTGCCCACCAACTTTAAACATAATTTAAACCAAAATTCTATGACAAACCGAATGGATTTATGGCACGTAACACGGCGTTGTTTTTGGCTGTGCGTGCTGTGTGGTATGGGGTCGCTATCAACGGCGTATGCCGGACACCGCCACTTCAATGACGTTCAGGTGCGTGCTGTGCAACAACAGAGCGTATCGGGAACGGTAACAGACGAAAGCGGATTACCACTACCCGGAGTGAGTATTACCGTGAAAAATACCACACGAGGCGTTACTACCGATTTTGACGGGAAGTACAATATCTCGGCATCTCAAGGGGAAACCTTAGTGTTCAGTTACGTTGGTTACGCCACCCAAGAAAAATCCGTGGGGGGGGGGTAAATCTCTGATAATCAATGTTTTACTAAAAGAAGAGGCGCAGCAGCTTAGCGATGTCGTGGTTACGGCGTTGGGTATCAAGCGCTCCGAAAAAGCATTGAGTTACAGCGTACAACAGCTTAGCAATGATGAACTGACCAAAACCAAAGATGCCAACTTCGTAAACTCGCTCAACGGCAAAGTGGCGGGCGTTACCATCCAGCGGAGTTCCGCAGGAGTAGGCGGTGCCACCAAAGTAGTGATGCGGGGTTCCAAATCGCTCGACGGCAACAACGGCGTTCTTTATGTTATTGACGGTGTGCCGATGTTCAACTTCCAAAGCCGCGGCGGCGGTGCCGGACAGTTTACCCGTCCTGTGGGAGGGGAGAGCATCTCGGACATCAATATGGACGACATCGAGAGCATCAACGTACTGACGGGACCTTCGGCGGCAGCCCTCTACGGAAGTGAAGCCGCCAACGGTGTTATCCTCATCAACACCAAAAAAGGGGCGGAAGGCAAAATGGAAATCAACATCTCCAGCGGCGTGGAATTTATGCGTCCGGGCGTATTGCCAAAATTCCAAAATACCTACGGAAGCGACCCCGGCTCAGACCTTACATGGGGAGCGAAATTCGCAACGCCTTCCGATTACAAACCGAAAGATTTCTTCCAATTGGGAACGAATATCAATAATTCGTTCACGCTTTCCACAGGAAGCAAACAAAACCAAACCTATTTTTCGGCTTCGCAAATGGATGCCGAAGGGCTTATCCCCAACAATGCTTATTATAGGTATAACTTCGGGGTTCGTAACACGGCGAATTTCCTCAACGACAAATTGCACCTTGACCTAAGTGCCAACTATATCTTGCAAGGCGACCGCAATATGACTACCGGCGGGGGCTACTACAACCCGCTTTTTGCCTTGTATCTGATGCCCCGTAGCATCGATTACCGCGATGTACAAATCTACGAACGCTACAATCCCATTCGGGGAATTTACGAAAAATACCAACCCTATTCGGAGCAGTTGGGAACATCGTTATTTGCCGAAAATCCGTATTGGGTAGCCAACAGAGAACTATTCTTGGCAAACAAAAAGCGGTATATGTTCTCTGCAGCTTTAAAATATGATATTCTCGACTGGCTGAATATTTCAGGACGGGTCCGTATTGACAATACATCATCGCTTTTGGAAGAAAAAATGTACGCAAGTTCTACGTTGCTGTTAGCCACTTCTAACAAAGGGCGTTACGCAGCATCGAACTATAATTACGACCAAAAATACGCCGATGTAATGCTCAATGCCAACAAATATTTTGGTGAAGATTTCAATCTGACCGCCAACTTCGGGGCAAGCTACAATGACCGTTACAATCACGGAATTTCTATCGGGGGACCGCTTTTGCACGTTCCTAACTTATTCTCGGCGAGCAATTTTGACCCGTCAAGACCCGGACAAGGGCAGATGTACGGACGCAGCAAGAACGTTGCCGTTTTCGGAAGTGCCGAACTGGGTTGGAAGAGTATGCTTTACCTGACCCTCACAGGGCGTAACGACTGGTCATCACAACTCGTTAATTCCGATGAGCCTTCGTTCTTCTATCCGTCGGTCGGGCTTTCGGGGGTAATTTCCGAAATGACAGAACTTCCCGATTTTATCAATTACCTGAAAGTCAGAGCTTCCTATACCGAAGTGGGGTCGCCTATCAATAAAACAGGACTTACGCCCGGTACGATTACCTACGGGCTTACTTCCGGTGGTTTGGAGTCGGTTTCAGTATATCCGTATCCCGGATTCAAAGCCGAACGTACCAAATCGTATGAAGCGGGTGTGAACCTCAAACTCTTCAACAATTCGCTTGGAATTGACGCAACGGTTTACAAATCAAATACCTACAACCAATTCTTCGAGCAGGAATTGTCGCCTTCGTCAGGCTATTCCGTACTCTATCTGCAAGCGGGTAACGTGGAAAACCGAGGTATCGAGCTTGGTATCAATTACGAAAAAGAACTCGTGAAAGATTTCGTTTGGAGTACCGGCTTGACATACACCCGTAACGTAAACGAAATCATCGAATTGGTACGCAATTACCGCAATCCGTTTACAGGTGAAATGATTAATATGACCGAAACCACACGTGGCGGTTATCTGCTCAAAGAAGGCGGTAGTATGGCGGACATTACCGTACAGGGCGTAATGCTCCGCGATGTGAACGGCAATCTTATTCCCGACGGAAATACAGGGCAATACGTGATTGACCGTACGCAAATCATCAAAGTAGGACGTTCTACCCCCGATTTTTCAATCGGCTGGCGGCACGGATTTTCATACAAAGGCTTTGATTTGAGTTTGCTTTTCAACGGAAACTTTGGGGGCGTAGTCCTTTCGGGAACACAGGCGATGCTCGATGCGTATGGCGTATCGCAAATTTCGGCAGATGCCCGCGATAACGGCGGTGTAATGGTAAACGGCGTGTTGTATCCGGCACAAAGCTATTACCAAACCATCGGCGGCACCGATGCCCTGATGGGATATTACTCGTATGACGCGACCAACGTCCGTTTGCAGGAAGCGGCTCTTAGCTACACCCTCGACGGCAATAAATTGATAGGAAAAAACAATTTCATCAAGCGAATCGTACTCACGCTCAACGGCACAAACCTTTGGATGATATACAACAAAGCACCGTTTGACCCGCAACTCACCAGCGGTACGGGTACGTATGCTTCCACCGAGTTCTTTATGGTACCGAGCCTGAAAACCTACGGACTATCAGCGAAAATGCAATTTTAAGGATAAGCGGATAGGGAATAGGGAACAGTTGTAACACACTACCCGCTATCCCCTGCCCGCTATCCCCTAAAAAAATAAAAAATATGACCACAATACAAAAAATCAAAAAATACTGGGCATTGCCGCTTTTAGCGGTAGTTGCCGCTTGTACGGGTGATTTTGAGGACGTAAATACCAATCCTCTGTTGCCCAATGCACACCAGCGTACCCTTGACGGACTGGCTTCGGGAGGACTTTTTCCCGGGTTTATACAAAAAGTAAAGCCCACGCGGACGCCGGGGCAAGGCACCGACTACCCCAACCGCTATCAAGTGGCTCAAAACATTGCCGGCGATAACTGGATTGGCTATATGTCGCCCGGACACAGCAAGTGGAACCAAGGTAAAAACTACACGAATTATTTTAACATCATCGGGTGGACGAACTATACGTTTGAAACCGGTATTCCTTTCATTATTAATCCGTATATGGAAATCAAAGCCGCCTTGCACGATGTGGTAGTGAATGATGACGGAACGCTTACGTACAACAAAAAAGATTTGGTAAGCCAAAGTTCGTATGCTGTGGCACAAATCGTCAAAGTAATGGGTATACACCGAGCTACCGACCAGTTCGGACCGATACCGTACAGCCAAATCGGGGCAGGGAAGTTTACCGTGGCGTATGACTCGCAAGAGCAGGTATACCGTTCGTTTCTTGCCGAATTGGAAGAAGCCGTAATTACTTTGCAAAGCTATCTTGATGCCGGGGGGACAAAGCTTTTGGAAGAATATGACCCCGTTTATCAAGGAAATACCGCCAAATGGATAAAACTCGGAAACTCACTGATGCTACGCCTTGCGATACGGGTACGCTATGCCGACCAAGCCCTCGCCACGGAATATGCTAGCAAAGCCATTAACCACAAAGGCGGACTGTTGGCCGAAAAAAATGATGCTGCCACCTTGCAGAACAACGGTAAGTTCATGTATTACAACTCATTGGAATTGCTTTGGAACGACTATAACGATGCTAAAATGGGCGCCACGATTTATTCGTATCTCAAAGGATATAATGACCCGCGGATGGATAAATATTTTACCAAAGCCACCGCAGGCGGAACCACCGAAGACTTTTTTGCGGTACGCACCGGTATACGCCACCTTGCCGACGGCGGTACGTACGCACAGTTTTCGCGACCTCTCATCAGCACAAGTACGCCAACCTATTGGATGAAAGCCTCCGAAATACAATTCCTGCTTGCCGAAGCCGCTTTGTTCGGTATCACTACGGGCGACCCGAAAGCGTTGTATGAAAGAGGTATTGCCCTCTCGTTTGAAGAAAATGATTTGACAGTTGGGAATTACGCTACTACTACCGGGAAACCTGTAAATTATGTAGATTCTAAAATTCAAGAATACAGCATCCAAGCGGTAAGTACTATTGACAAAGTTTGGATGGCGAACGGCTCGGACGAAGAAAAATTGGAGCAAATCATTACCCAAAAATACCTTGCCATCTATCCCGACGGACAAGAAGCATGGAGCGAATGGCGGAGAACAGGCTATCCGAGGCAGTTCCCTATCCCTTCAAACGTGAGCA
The DNA here is from genome assembly GCA_030538675.1 of Capnocytophaga sp. GTDB lineage: Bacteria > Bacteroidota > Bacteroidia > Flavobacteriales > Flavobacteriaceae > Capnocytophaga. The sequence continues at coordinate 2,968 of JAUNTM010000044.1, read as the reverse complement.
ACATGGGGGCAAGAAACATCAACGGTTCGGGTACGGACGGCGGTATGCGGAGACTGCCTTACCCGGATAGCGAAATTCGCTTGAATGCTGATAATCTGAGTAAAGCGGTAACATTATTGGGCGGTGCTGACAGAGCCTCAACCAACGTATGGTGGGACAAAAAAAGTAAAAATTAAACTATGAATACAATGAAAAAGTATCTAACATTATGCGTTGCGGCTGCCACGTTGGCAAGTTGCAGCAAAGACTGGACAGAACCCGACAACCAAGGGCGGACAGAGACCTTTGAAAACGTTGCCCTAAGCGACCTCAAAGAAAAAAGAGACCAATTCAAATGGGTTGCCGAAGCCGAACGAATAGGTGAAAGCGAGCTGGCACGCCAAGTATATTTTGAGCAACTCCGGGAATACAAAGCCAATGCGTGGCTTAATACAGGAGAAGCCGGAGGGCAAACTCCGTTCTTCTACTTCTGGTATTCGTCCGATGCGTGGGTAGCCGAACCCGGTATTGCCAAATCATGGCTGCAGTCACTTCCCGACTCGCTGACGGCTATCTCCATGTGGGGAGGATTGGCAATGCGTCCCAGTACCATTACTGAAAATCAGAAGAAAGACCTTGAGATTTTCCACGAAAAAGGAGGCACGGTACTGATGTGCTGGCAGACTTCCGGTCCCGGTTTGGGGCTTCCCAAAAGTCTCGACGGTACGCTGAACGGCTGGGATGATTTCCGTGCTAAATATCCGTTTGAAACCGAAGAAGCAAAATGGTCGGAATACTATGCGAGAGACCTTGCCCGATACATTATCGCCCTCAATTTTGACGGTTATGATGTTGACTGGGAAACCTGCGGAGACCACGGTACGGTTACCCGTGAAGGGCAAAGTTTAATGGTGAGTACTAATGGTTACGAAAATATCAGTAAATTCGTAAAAGAGATTGCTAAATATTTTGGACCGTTCGTTAGTGGTGAAGAACGCAAAAAGAATTTGGAAGCCTTATTCAATCCCGATACGGAAGGTTTTCATCCGAAAGAAAGAGAATATATTGATGATTTTAAACCACATCTGCCTGCCAACTGGCTTGAAAAACGATACTATTTGGTGGCAGACATTCCTTGTGGCGTAGCTCCTATTTTTGGGGATAATTTTGCCCTTTATTTTGAAAAGCACTTCATGCAGGATTACACGGTATCAGGCGTGGGGACACATATACGGCAATTGGGCGGTAAGTACTTTAACTCTACCAGCGCCAACTATCAATCAGGAGGTTACAACGTTATACCCGGGAAAGCAAGAGCCGTTGCAAACAGGCAGATATGGGGTTTCGGGGCGTATCACGGTCAGACCGATTTTGACAATACGCATGATACGGATTCATTCAAAAATTATTTGCGAAGAAACAATCTGACCCGTAAATACAATACGTACGCATGGACAAGAGAGGCGATGCGGATTGCCGACCCGCGTCCGTATTATTCAAACTTCAATGAAATGGATCAAGTAATTATAACACCTTAAAAACGAGAAAGATGAAAAATATATTAGCAAAAATAACGGTATCTGCCATTCTCCTGATGAGTTTGTTAGGGTGCCACGAAAAACTTGATACCGTAGGTGGTGAAACAGCACAAGCGGCGTACATGAATAAAAATAGCATAGATATCAATATTTCGGATAATGGGGGAGAAAGTTTTGCTGAACCCCGGCTTGCCTCGGTAGCAAGAAATAATACAACTATTGAAGTGGCGGTAGTGGATTTCTTTGAGGAATATAACAAAGCCAATAATTCGCTATACAGAATGTTGCCAATTTCAGAATACGAACTGTACGAAGAAAATAATCCAAGCAATATTTCAACCAACGGACGCATTGTTTTGAATATCCCAAAAGGTGGATATGCTTCCCGGGTAGGCATCAGAGTAAAAAAATTAGATGATAAAGAATATCCGATGGGAATTAAGTACGCCATTCCGTTGCGTATTGTCGCTTCTTCTGCCAATCGGGTACTTTCTAACAAAGATGCCGTGGTAACATTCAACCGTCCGTACAAAACTTCGGTAGCAAAATTTAAGCAACATCCTACCCGGTATATCAACATGATATTCGCAGAAGATGTTCCGCCAAGCAACGAATTTACGTTACAATCTCATTTTATGTTTACGAACCTTACTGCAGAGAATCAAACGACGGCTAATCTCGGTTACTGGTCACGTATTAATCAAGATTCGGGCGTACAGATTAAAGACGGTGGAGCTGACGGGGAAGCAACATGGATACAACAAAAAATGAGCCCCAATGTATGGTATCAATTAACGTATGTATTCAAAAATCCTGAATTTAAAGTGTATGTTAACGGTGTTTACGTTAAAACGTTTATGCGTCCGGGCTTAGGAATCAAAGGCGATAAAGGAAAGGATATTTATGTGATGGGAGGTAGTAAACCGGATACATATCTGCGTGAATTACGCCTTTGGGATAGAGCCCTTACCGATGCTGAAATTAAAGACGGCTTGTACCTTCCTGTTGACCCAAGCAGCGAAGGACTGGTTGTGTATATGCCACTTGATAAAGAAAACGGCTTGAACGAATTGAGTAAATACACGCATAATTTTGTAAACCTGCCGCCTGAAAGCCATATTGAATGGATTGAAAACGTAAAATTCCCTGCCGAAGGCTTGGAAATTGAAGAACCTTAACAAATTACTAATGCAGCTGCGGTGCAAATGTTTGTGCCGCACTTCATAAAAAGAAAGCACGATGAAAAATATAACCAAAATACTATACAGTATTGCCTGTGCGGGAGCTATGTTCTCGTGCAGCCAAGATGAGTTCAGCATTGAGAAAAATACCACCCTTGAATGGGATATTGACGAAACTATCAAAAATGCCGATATACGTACCCGTATCGGGTATGACCCGAGGCTTACTTATGTATACTTTCCTACCGAAGCCACCGATGTTTCCATGTT
>JAUNTM010000043.1:16032-19416 GCA_030538675.1 Capnocytophaga sp. | reverse complement strand
GTGCCAACGTTGGGGAATGAATGGCAATATATTGGATTGGAAATTTGAGAATGGCTATTAACAACTCATGTCTCACTATTCCTTATCTCCAAATTCCCGTAAAATTTCGATAAGATAATCAATTTCTTGGACAGTGTTGAGGTGCGATAGCGAAAAACGAATGGACGGTAACTGCATGCGTTCGTCGGGTAAGAATGCTTTTAGCACATGCGAATCTTGGTTACTTCCGCTTTGGCAGGCACTTCCTTTGGAACACGCAATTCCTTGCATATCAAGATGGAACAGAAGGACTTCGCCTTTATGTGGTGGAAACGCAAACCCGATATTGAGTATCGTGTGTGAGCTGTGTTCAATGTCGCCCGACTGTCCGTTGAATGCCGCATCGGGGAAATATTTTTCTATTTGAGAAATAAAATAACTTTTGAGGGTTCGTAAGGCAGTTTGTCGTGTTTCAAGTTCGGTTATAGCCAATTCAAAAGCCGTTCCCAAGCCTGCAATATTGTGTACAGCTTCCGTTCCCGCGCGCAATCCACGTTCTTGTTCGCCCCCGAAAATGAGGTTGTTAAGCGGTAATCCTTTGCGGATGTAGGCAAATCCGACGCCTTTCGGACCATGAAATTTGTGTGCCGATGCAGTTATAAAATCAACGAGCAGACGCCCGGTTTCGATACGGAAATGTCCGACTGATTGTACCGTATCACAATGAAAATAAGCATTGTATCGGCGGCACAGTTTCCCGACTTTCTTTATCGGAAGCAGGTTACCAATCTCGTTGTTGACGTGCATAAGACTGACAAGAATTTTCTCGTTTTGGTGAGTTTCGAGCATCGTTTCAAGAGCGTTGAGGTCGATATTGCCCTGCGAAAGCAACGGCACGTGGAGCAATTGGGTACCATATTCACAAACCATTTGCTCGTTGGTGGTCAGTACGGAATGGTGTTCTATGGCAGAGGAAATGATGGTGCGAACGCCCAAATCCCGTATGCAACTGCGGATAATCATATTGTTGGCTTCTGTACCGCCCGAAGTAAAAATGATTTCGGACGGGCTGGCAGCAATGCCCGTTGCGATGCGTTTGCGAGTGTATTCGATGACGGATTTGGCTGCTCTGCCATAGCTGTGCGTTGATGACGGATTGCCGAATGTCTCCTCAAGGGTACGGCTCATCACAGCAATTACTTCGGGAAGTAAAGGTGTGGTGGCGGCGTTGTCAAAATATATTTTCATAATCTCTGTTGAAATCTTTTTTAGAAATTTGCAATGGCAAAAATACGGGTTTTCGTACAAACGGTACACAAAAATCCTTTCTCTCATGGTAAAAGCAACTTAAATTCGTTCTGATGATGAAAATATTGTTACTTTTGCACAAGAAATTCATTTTTGGAACAACATAAACTATGAAAAAAATAGGCATTATTATAGGTGCAGCATTGCTGATGTATGCGTGCAATGACGGTGATTTGGAAGTGGAATCTATATCGTTTGACAACACCGATGTACTCTCGTGTACAAGTGATACTACGGCTACTTTTCTATTCAAATATACATCACAACAGGCTCTGATACTGACACTTCCGTCCGGAGCATTGACCCAGCAAGAGGGAACGATTACAGGCGAAATCCCTACAGAGTACGGTTTGTATTACCGCGATTTTAATGCGACTGTCAGCACGGCTTATTTTTGTAGTGATTATCCGCCCTCATCGCCGTCCGTCATAGTCGAAATAGCCGCAACAGGAGGGACAATTAGTATCGAAACCAAAGCTATTTATGATGAAAATACAGGCACCCTATTGCGTTACGACCACCTGATTACGATTGCCGATTTGGTTATGGTCAATTCGAAAGGCGAAAAATTGGTAGATTCTAACTTTATTTTCGGTACATATCAAACAAGATAATCTTAAATTGTTTTATTATTGATATATCTTACGATGGTTTCTTTTTTAAAAACAGGCATGATAATGCGATGACAGTAACGCCAAGTCCTAATAAAAAAGCATACGTTCCTGCCTCTGTACCAAAATTATCCTTGAGCAATGCCGTGAGTTGAGGCCCAACCAATCCACCGATACTCCAGCCCGTGAGCATCAATCCGTACACTTGCGGCATGCGTTCTGCGCCGAAATGGTCTTTGACAAGCGATGGCAAAATGCCAAAACCACCACCGTACCCCAATAAAATCAAGCATACCAAAGCGGCAAACAAATACGAATTATCCGTAATCAATAATCCGATAAAAGCCAAAATTTCCACACCTATCAATGCACGAAAGGCTGCCACCCGTCCTATTTTGTCAGACAATGCCGCCCAAAAAAGCCGTCCGATACCGTTTGCGACCGCACTTATAGCTATAAGTGTAGCACCTGCTGATGTTAACGTTACGACATCTAGCGTTTCTGCTGATTTTCGTTGTAAAAGTTCCTGATAAAGAGGTGATTGAAACGATAAAAATATCATTCCTGCAATAATATTTAATGTGAAAACGAACCAAAAAATCAAAAATGTTCGATCTCTAAAAGGATGAAATGCTACGACAGATGCTACGGAAACTTTCGTATTTTCAGGGAATTTCAGGAAAAAACCAAGCAACGGCACGATTGCTAAAAAAACAAATCCGATATATCGAAAACTTACAGAAACATTATTCCCCGTAAGATCAAATAAATAAGGAGCAACGAGTTTGGACATTACGAACGCTCCCAAACCAAATCCCATAACCACCATGCCCGTTGCCAAGCCTTGATGTTTTGAAAACCAACGGCTTACGACCGCAACAGGCGTTACATATGCCAATCCCAATCCGCAACCGCTTACCAGTCCGAAACCAATGTAGAATAATACTAACAGATTCATTTCCAATGCGTAGGAAGCTATCAAATACCCTATTCCGAAGAGTAAGCCACCAATAATTGTCAGTCGTTGCGGGCTATACACATTTATTCTCCTACCCGCCCATGAAGCCGTAAGTCCCAAGCTGAATATCGCAAGGCTGAACGCCATTGTGGTTTGGGTATTATTCCAATCGGTTAGTTGCATTATCGGTGTTTGGAAATAACTCCAAGCGTAGACCGTACCGAGAACGGTATGAATGAGCGTGCCGACAATAGCTGTTTTCCAAGAATTTGACATGGTATGAAATGGCTTGTTAATGTAAATACAAATATAAGATTTTTTTAGATAAAGGAGCGTTTTTGAAGCTATATTTCATAAAAAGGCAATATTTTGATTTGATAATAGATAAATCTGTTTTTTTTTTACGAATAAATAGAACGTTGTTTTTTATGGATTTCATAGCAATAAAATATTATTCAAAACTAAAAACATTTGTATTTATTTGTTTTTCAGTAATTTAATTATATATTTGTACAGAACAATTTTAAA
>JAUNTM010000043.1:4790-15932 GCA_030538675.1 Capnocytophaga sp. | reverse complement strand
TTATTTTGACGTTATCTGCTTTATTATCTTCACGCAATAAAACGTTGGTATAGACAGAATGATTTTAAAGCTACCACTGAATATAATTTTCAATATAAAAATAGAATTGTTGCTAACATAAAACCTTAATTACCATGAAAAAAATAATTATTACACTCAGCATTGTTTTCGGGCTGTTCGCTTGTGAAAAAGAGAAAGATGACCCCGTAGGCCCTTACGATTGGAGTTTGCCAACTATTCAATTTTATTTGTTAAATTCAGAAGGCAAAAACTTATTAGATGCCGGAACAGAAGGTACTTACACCAATATATCTTATTATAAAAAAGGTTCTTCGCAAAATGGGAAAACAAAATTTTGGGAACTCAACCAAGAAAATCCGCCGATTAATTATCTTCTTTTTAGAGGAGGTATACCCAATAACGTAGAAAATGGTTTCGATGATTACGAATATCAAATAGAATTCTCTGATAATGAAGAATTAACCGATACCGTTATTGTTCGATTAGGAAAAACGGAATTTTATTATTATCTCCAATCGGTGTGGTACAATGATGAGAAGGTATATGAACGAAATGTAAGTATCGAAAGAGCGAGAGATGGGGCAATTATCAATATTAATAAATAAAAACCGAGTATAACAACAAAAAAAAGCAGGCTTTAAAAACCTGCTTTTTCATTTTTGCATTATGACTAAATTTATTTCGCTGATGCCGCGATGAGGTTCAAAGCACTTCCTGCCTTAAACCACCCGATTTGTCCTTCGTTATACGTGTGATTTACTTTGATGGTGTCCTTGCTTCCGTCCTTATGAACGATTTCGAGCGTGAGCTGTTTGCCCGGTGCAAATTCCGTCAAATCAAGGAAGTTGAACGTATCATCTTCTTGGATTAAATCGTAATCACTTTCATTTGAGAATGTTAAGGCAAGCATTCCTTGTTTTTTGAGGTTTGTTTCGTGAATGCGGGCAAACGATTTTACCAGCACCGCCCGAACGCCCAAATGTCGGGGTTGCATTGCCGCGTGTTCTCTTGACGAACCTTCGCCGTAATTCTGGTCGCCTACGATAATCGTTGGTATGCCGGCAGCTTTGTAAGCACGTTGTGTATCAGGTACGCTACCGTATTCGCCTGTCAATTCATTTTTCACGGAATTGGTTTTTCCGTTAAAAGCATTGACAGCCCCGATGAGCGTATTATTGGCAATATTATCGAGATGTCCGCGATAACGGAGCCATGGTCCCGCCATCGAAATGTGGTCGGTAGTACATTTTCCTTGTGCTTTTATGAGCAATTTCGCACCTGTGATATTTTTACCGTCCCATGCGGGGAATGGAGCAAGGAGTTGCAGGCGTTCCGAGTCGGGTTTGACCACGACCGTTACACTGCTTCCGTCTGCTGCAGGAGCGATATAGCCGGGGTCATCTACAGCGAAGCCTTTCGGCGGAAGTTCAAATCCTGAGGGTTCGTCGAGCATTACTTCTTCGCCATCTTCGTTGATGAGTTTGTCTTTCAGCGGATTAAAATCCAACCGGCCTGAAATCGCCAAAGCCGTTACCAATTCGGGCGAGCCTACGAAAGCCAAAGTATTGGGATTTCCGTCGGCACGCTTGGCAAAATTCCTGTTGAAGGAATGAACGATGGTGTTACGTTCCTGTTTATCAGCACCTTCTCTGTCCCACATCCCGATGCAGGGGCCGCAGGCGTTGGCAAAAACCGTAGCTCCGATTTTGTCGAAAGTATCGATAAATCCGTCGCGTTCAATCGTATAACGAACTTGCTCGGAACCGGGCGTAATCGTGAATTTTGCTTTGGTTTTCAGGTTTTTATCGGCAACCTGCTTGGCGAGCGATGCGGCTCTGGAAATATCTTCGTATGATGAGTTGGTACACGAGCCTATAAGCCCGACTTCTACATTGATAGGCCAATCGTTTTTGGCGGCTTCTTCTTTCATTTTTGAAATCGGCGTTGCCAAATCGGGGGTAAACGGTCCGTTGAGGTGCGGTTCGAGTTCCGAAAGGTTGATTTCGATGACTTGATCAAAATATTTCTCAGGATTGGCATACACTTCAGGGTCGGCAGTAAGGTATTGTTTCACCTTGTTGGCGGCTTCGGCTACATCGGCACGTCCTGTTGAGATGAGGTAACGCTCCATCGAGGCATCGTAGCCAAAAGTAGAAGTGGTTGCCCCAACTTCCGCTCCCATATTACAAATCGTACCTTTTCCGGTACACGACATCGCTTCGGCACCTTCGCCAAAATATTCGATGATAGCCCCTGTTCCGCCTTTAACTGTCAGAATACCGGCTACTTTGAGGATAACGTCTTTGGGGGCAGTCCAACCGCTGAGTTTTCCGGTTAGTTTGATACCGATTAATTTAGGAAATTTGAGTTCCCACGGCATTCCTGCCATAACGTCCACAGCGTCAGCACCTCCCACACCGATAGCGATCATTCCCAATCCGCCGGCATTGACCGTGTGCGAGTCGGTGCCAATCATCATTCCGCCGGGAAATGCGTAATTTTCAAGGACTACTTGGTGGATAATTCCCACGCCGGGTTTCCAAAATCCGATGCCGTATTTGTTGGAAACCGATTCGAGGAAATTGAATACTTCGTTGCTCGATTCGTTGGCACGTTGCAGATCTTTTTCAGCTCCGACTTTTGCTTGGATAAGGTGGTCGCAATGTACGGTGGTAGGCACGGCAACTTTGGTTTTGCCGGCGTGCATGAATTGCAGCAATGCCATTTGTGCCGTAGCATCCTGGCAGGCGATGCGGTCGGGGGCGAAGTCCACGTAATCTTTAGAGCGCTCGTACACTTTTGACGGATTGCCGTCCCAAAGGTGGGCATAAAGGATTTTTTCAGAAAGTGTAAGCGGTTTTTGAGTAAGCTCGCGGGCTTTGTCCACGCGTTCGGCCACTCGGTCGTACACTTTTTTAATCATTTCGATATCGAAAGCCATACTATAAATATATTATTAGTGTTAGTTTTAAGTTCTGCGAAGATACAAATTATTTTTTAAATAAAAAATAGTCAGTCAAAAATATGTTTTACGAATTTATTTTTACTAAAAAGGCTGTTTCGTTTTTATTTTTTATAAATTCAATATCGAATGCCTGAAAATGATGATTTGATAATTAACAAGGTAGTTTTTTTACAAAAATCAAAATAAAAAGAAATTGTTCGGAAAGGAAAATGATGTTTGCGGAGGAAAAAGTTTGTAAAAATAACCGCTTTTGAGAGGCGGTTATTTGTCATCATAATGCCCGTAGCAAGTAAGAAGTTCGATAGAATTTGTTTCTTCTGAAATTTCGTAAACTAAACAATGTTTTTGGTCAATTCTTCTAGACCAAACATTTCTTTCTTCGTAGCCTTTTAATTTTTCAGGCTTTCCTGTTCCTGTGGTTGGAGTGTTTTCTAATTCTTCTAAAAGGCTTAGTATCTTACTTATAACCAGATTTCTGATGTTTTTCCATATCGTATAGAAAACCATTAGTTTCGTCTGACAAATAACTCATCAGTCTAAAAATTGTTTTTTGAGTTTTTCTATTGAGGTTGTTTTTCTTTCTTGCATTAATCGTTCATCAATCATGGCAAAAAATCCTCTTCAGTCATTTTGGTATCATCATCGACTTCTTCAATAACTATTAGATATAAATAAGTTTTCATCAAAATCCGCGAGTGCTTTACTCATCATATCACTATATTTCTGTTCCATTTCACTCCGTATACCGCTTCAAAAATAGCTGTTGCTGCTGCTGCTTCGCTCTGGCGAACCTCTATCGTAATACGGCAATCTTCCTCAAGTAATTGGTTGATAATATGTAATTTACGTTCTTTTATGAGGCGCATTACTTTGTTCATATCTTTGTAATCGAACTGTAGTTGGATGTGTTCTGTGATTTGTTTTTCGATGATGACAGCTTCATCGAGCGTGAGTTGTGCCGATGTCTTGTACGCTTGCACCAAACCGCCTACACCGAGTTTGATACCGCCAAAATAACGCACTACTATGACCAACACGTCTGTCAATTCGTGCGATTGTATCTGCCCGTAAATAGGAATGCCCGCCGAATTATTGGGTTCGCCGTCATCATTCACCCGATAGTGCTGCTTCGTACCGTGTCCCAACTGCCAAGCGTAACACCAGTGCCGTGCCGAATGATGTAGTTTTTTTATCCTTTCAAGATGTATTTTTATTTCGTTTTCATCCCTTACGGGGAATGCATATCCGATAAACTTACTGCTTTTTTCCTTGAAAATAATATTCTCAACCGCCGTTTCTATTGTATTGAATACATCGCTCATCAGCTGTTTTTCTTAAAAATAGTCAACAAATCACCCTCCAGATTCGCAATACAGCTACGGTTTCCGCCATGCAGTTTCGGCGCTTGCAGCCCACTTCCGAATGCTATTTGACCTGTAAAAACAAAAGCCTCGTCCCAACAACTACTGTCAATAAACTGTTGTAATACAGAAGCACCGCCTTCTACAATAAGACTTTGGATGCCTCTTTTATACAATGTATCAGTAATCTGAAACGGAATTTGTTTTGAAAAATCAATTTGCGAAACAAAAGTATTTTTATAATTATTTCTTAAAATTTTATCAGATGCTGCCAGGAATAAAGTCGGTTGTGCATCGTTCCAAACCGCAAAATCAGCAGGTGTACGGAGCGTTGCATCGATGATTACCCTCAGCGGATTGGTGCCGTGCCAGTCGCGTGTGTCGAGCTTGGGATTATCCTCCGTTACGGTATTTGTTCCCACCAGAATAGCTTGTTCGCTACTGCGTAATTTGTGTACGTATTGGCGGGAGTAAATATTTGTAATCCATTGGGGTTCAATATTTTTTTTGTTTTTTGGTGCGATGAAGCCATCGGTTGTTTCTGCCCATTTCAAGATAATGTACGGACGCTTTTGCTGATGAAACGTAAAAAATCGTTTGTTCAACTCCTTACATTCGTTTTCCAAAACGCCTACTATTACTTCACAACCTGCACTTTTAAGTCTTTGAATGCCGCTACCGTTTACTTCTGCAAAAGGGTCGGCTGTTCCGATAACGACTTTTTTTATTTTTTTATCAATAATTAAGTCTGCACAAGGGGGCGTTTTTCCATAATGACTGCACGGTTCTAAACTCACGTAAATCGTACTTTCGGGCAATAATTCCTGATTTTTTACAGCAGCAATGGCATTAACTTCCGCATGAGCCGTTCCCGCTTTACGATGCCAGCCTTCGCCAATTATTTTCCCTTTGTGGACAATGACGCTGCCTACCATCGGATTCGGATATGTATTTCCCAAACCATTGTAAGCCAGTCGGATACATCTTTTTATGTAAATTTCGTGAGGCATAAATTATTTTTTAACGGACAAAAATGACCGGCAGCGGGTGAAATAGTTCAAAATAGTTCGAGATACTGTAAAAGGATTATCCGCCAACACGCTTTATTTTGTAGCCTTTATTTTTTAGAAAATCCATTATTTTATCACGATAATCGCCTTGTATGATGATGGTTTCATTTTTAACAGAACCACCTACACCGAGATAGGTTTTGAGTTCTTTTGCAAGAATTTTAAAGTCACTATCGCTACCGTTGAAATTCTCGATAATCGTAACGGGTTTTCCATTTCGTTTTTCGTATTTGCACACGAGCGGTTCGGTTTGCCACCAATGTTCGTTTTTGGTAACATTTTCGGCAGATGTTTCCTCTTGATGGTCGGGGAATAGGTTTTTTAGTTGGTCACGCAAATCCATTTTTATAAAATTTAAAAAACGTAAAACAAACCCTTTTTATTTACAGACGATTAAAGCCGTGTAATTTTCGCTCCTAAAGTTCTCAGACGTTCGTCGATATTCTCATACCCTCGGTCGATTTGTTCGATATTGTATATGGTAGAAGTGCCTTTGGCAGAAAGCGCAGCAATCAGCAGGGCGATACCGGCACGGATGTCGGGCGATGTCATTAATGTGGCCTTGAGTGGCGACCTGAAGTCATTCCCGATTACAGTAGCACGGTGTGGGTCGCAAAGGATGATTTTCGCTCCCATGTCGATTAATTTGTCAACGAAAAACAAACGGCTTTCGAACATTTTTTGATGCACGAGTACTTCGCCACGCGCTTGCGTAGCAACAACCAATACAATACTCAGCAAATCGGGGGTGAAGCCCGGCCAAGGAGCATCGGCTACGGTAAGTATCGAGCCGTCGATGTAATTTTGTATTTCGTATCCGTTGGTGTGGGCAGGAATGTAAATATCATCGCCGCGCCGTTCGAGGGTGATACCGAGTTTTTCAAACACATTCGGGATTTGCCCGAGATGTTCATAGCCTACGTTTTTGATGGTGATTTCGCTACGGGTCATGGCGGCAAGACCAATCCAACTGCCTATCTCAATCATGTCGGGAAGGACGGTGTGTACGCATCCCGATAGTTTTTCTACTCCGTTGATAATCAGCAGGTTTGACCCCAAGCCTTGAATGTCAGCTCCCATGCAAACAAGCATACGGCAGAGTTGTTGTATGTACGGTTCGCAGGCAGCATTGTATAGGGTGGTAGTCCCTTGGGCAAGTACGGCCGCCATGATGATATTGGAAGTTCCCGTTACGGAAGCCTCATCGAGGAGCATGTACGTTCCCTTGAGGCGTTTGCATTTTACGCTGTACGAGCGGTGTTCTTTGTCGTAATTGAATTTAGCACCGAGTCTGACAAACCCTTCGAAATGAGTGTCCAATCGGCGGCGCCCTATCTTGTCGCCACCGGGTTTGGGGATGTACCCGACGCCAAAACGGGTGAGTAGAGGCCCTACAATCATGATAGAGCCTCGGAGGCTCTGCCCTTCGTTTTTGAAGGCTTCGGATTGTAAGTAATCAAGATTGATTTCATCAGCTTGGAATGTATACGAACCTTTTTTGAGTTTTTGTATTTTCACACCGAGATTTTCGAGTAACGATATGAGTTTGTTCACATCGAGAATATCGGGAATGTTGTGAATAGTTACCTTTTGGTCGGTAAGTAATACGGCACAAAGAATCTGTAATGCCTCATTTTTAGCACCTTGCGGCGTGATATCGCCTTTGAGGGCGTGTCCGCCTTCTATCTTGAATACACCCATATTTTTTGCCTATTGGTTTTTCTTACGGTTGTTATTTTTTTTCCAGTTATTAGTATTCTTTTTGAAGAATTTTTTAGGAGTAGCGCCGGTTGTTTTGGAGTTCGTGTTGCGAATGGCCAGATTTTTACTATGCGAGAGGTCTTCTTCCGCTTTGGCGAGATTGATTTGCCCGTTGCTCATTTCGTACAGATGCTGAAATATTACGTTATCCTCTACAGTATCTTTATTCCAGCTCAGGTAGCTCTTTTTCATGTGGTTGGCTATAGAATACTTCAGGGCTGTTTTGAGTTCGCCTTCTTCCCAGCCAAGGCAAGTATCAATCATATTTTTGATGATATTGCCATAGAAGCGGTATTTCGGGTGGCTTTGCGGATATGCCAATCGTTCGGGGCGTTTGGAGAGCTGTTCGGGGGTTGGTTTTTCGTAGGGCGAATCCACATCAAGGAGAAAGCCCGACATGATGAAAAGTTGGTCCCACAATTTATGCTGAAAATCAGGAACATCACGCAAATGCGGATTAAGGTTGCCCATGACGGCAATGATGCCTCTGGCGGTATTATTACGCTCTACGGGATCTTCGATCGTAACAGCACGCTCTACCATTTTTTGGATATGACGCCCGTACTCGGGAATGATAAGCGGTTGGCGCTCGGTATTATATTCGAGATTGTAATTCACAATAAAAGTATTATTAATTGTTTGCAAGGTACGTATTTTTTTGATAATTAGCGAACTATATTTGTAATTTGTAAGGATTATAACGAAAGAATGCCTTCTACTTTCCCCGCTTCTTTATAATATTGGATTACTTCATCGGGATTTTGCATGACAAGCTTGACCGATACGCTGAGGTATTTTCCGTTGGACGATTCTCGGAATGTAGTTTCGGATTTTTTGTCAGAAAAAACAGCAGTAAGTTGCTCTTGTTTTTCTAAGCTGTTGGGGATGATGAATTTGTATAAATATTCGGAAGGCCATGATGAGGTTTGGGTAAGCTCATCTTTCAGCCGGGTGTAAAATTCTTCTATTTCTTTTTCTGATTTCATCTTTCGTATGTATTAGTCCGCAAATGTAAAAAAATAAAATGAAAGCATCGCCCTAAAAATTTTTCATACCTTTGCTCAATACCAAAAAACGTGTTTTGAAGACAAAAAAAGAAAAACTTCGTTACCACAAGCGCATCGCTACGGCACTTTTTATCGCTATGGCGATACTTTATACAATCATGGTGTTTTGGCAGAAAAACGCAGCCGAACTCACCGCCTTAGGGTATATCAAAGCTTTTGCGGAAGCGGCAATGGTCGGAGCTTTGGCAGATTGGTTTGCCGTAACAGCCCTTTTTAACAAACCCCTCGGACTTCCTATTCCGCACACCAATTTGATAGAAAATCGGAAAAAAGATATAGGCGATAATTTAGGCGGATTTGTGGTCGATAATTTCCTCAATCCCGAAAGCATCCGTCCGTACGTACAACAAATACAAGTGTCGGGAGTAGTGGCGGATTGGCTTTCCAAAGATGCAAACATACGGCTGATAACCCGTGAAATACACCAAAAATGGAGCGAATTTGCCGAAACTTCCGAGGACGGCGAAATAGCAAAATCCATCGCAAGCAAAAGCCGCTATCTGTTGGATGAAATAAAAATAAATACCCTTGCGGGCGATGCCCTTGCGTATGTATTGCAGAAAGGCGAACATCAAAAATTATTCGATTTTATGTTCCGAAAAATCGAGGGATACATTACCGAAAACAAAGCGATGGTGAGGGAAAAAGTAGCCCAAGAAAGCCTCTCGTTCATTCCCAGGTTCGTCAATGATATGCTCGCCGATAAGATTACTTCAGGATTGGCAACATACATCGGAGCTATCGCCGATAATCCGCAACACAAAGTCCGTAAAGAAATAGAAAACCAACTGAACGGCTTTACGCATGATTTGCATCATTTACCACGTTGGCAAACCGAGCTGGAAGCGCTGAAAGAATCCATGCTCGGCGAAGAGAAAATAAATAAATATAGCCAGAATATATGGCAATACATCAAGAAATTTATAACAGATGATTTGGCAAAGTCTACCGGAGAATCATCGGTAAAAGGATATTTGCATAAAACCATCCTTCGGTTTGCCGAAAACCTTCGTACCGATACCGCCCTGCAACAACGCTTGGACGGGCAAGTCCGTAAGACAGCCTATCAATTTGTCCTAAAGAACAGAGGCGAAGTAGGGCATCTTATCAGCCGTACCGTAGGCAATTGGCAAGGACGTGCGTTGAGCGAAAAATTGGAACTTGAAGTTGGAAAAGACCTCCAATTTATCCGTATCAACGGGACATTGGTCGGCGGATTGGTCGGCTTACTTATATATTGTATAACCCAATGGCTCTTGTAAAATATTTTTTTGCAAAAAAATCATTACAAATACAAAAAAAATAGTATTTTTGAAGCGATTAACTTTAAATTTTTATACTCATGACAGAACAAACTATTAAACCTCAAAGCCTTATCATGCGATATGGTTTGTACCTCGGATTGCTTAACATCGTAATGGGCGTATTGACCTACATTTCAGGAGCACAAACATCGGGCAATGCCTTATTGGGCGGCATTATTTCTGCGGTTTCCCTAATTTTGATGGCTGTAATCATCGTAGCGGCTATTCGCGAATACAAAAAAGCCAACGACGGCTATTTGCTACTCGGGCAAGCTATCAAAATAGGCTTGGGTGTTGCCCTTATCGGAGGCATTATTTCGGTATTGTACACCTATGTTTTCACTACGTACATCGAGCCGGAGTACATGCAGCAAATACTTGATGCCCAGCTTGAAAAAATGCTCCAAGACAGTCCTCAGATGACACAGGCGCAATTGGATGCAGCACGCGAAATGGCAACCCGATTTTCGTCACCTATGATCACAATGGCTTTCGGGTTGATAAGTTCGCTGTTCCTCGGTTTTATTATTTCGCTGATAACAGGTGCTGTATTGCAGAAGAAATCTCCTGAACAACAGTTGTAAAACCAATATTTTTTAGATGCAAATATCCGTAATCATTCCCCTGCTCAACGAAAGCGAGTCGCTTGACGAATTATACCAATGGATTGTACGCGTGATGGACGAAAACCACTATTCGTATGAGATTATTTTTGTGGATGACGGCAGTACCGACACCTCGTGGGAAGTCATTAGCCGATTGGGCAAGCGTAACAAAGCGGTCAAAGGAATTCGTTTTTATAAAAATTATGGTAAATCGCAGGCACTCAATGCAGGTTTTCGCAAGGCAAAAGGCGAAGTAGTCATTACTATGGATGCCGATTTGCAAGACAGCCCCGATGAGATTCCCGCACTTTACCAAATGATAGCAGAGCAGGGAAATGATTTGGTTTCAGGATGGAAAAAAAAACGCTACGATTCGGTAGTCGCCAAGAATATTCCATCAAAATTATTCAATTGGGCGGCTCGCAAAACGTCCGGTTTGGAACTCAACGATTTCAATTGCGGACTCAAAGCCTATCGCAATGAAGTCATCAAAAATATTGACGTATCGGGCGAAATGCACCGCTACATTCCTGTATTGGCAAAAAATGCAGGGTTTACAAGAATTACCGAAAAAATTGTCAGGCACCAAGCCCGCAAGTACGGACAAACCAAATTCGGAATGAGTCGTTTTATCAATGGATTTCTCGATTTGATTACCATTAGTTTTATTTCTCGTTTTGGAAGGCGGCCGATGCACTTTTTTGGCGCTTTGGGGGTATTGATGTTTTTCATAGGATTTTGTTTTGCGTTTTATTTAGGAATCGATAAATTATTTATTTATCCTAAAGGAAGACTTATCACCGACCGCCCTGAGTTTTTTATTGCATTGGCAACCATGATAATCGGTACGCAGTTCTTCGTAGCAGGCTTTTTGGGCGAAATGCTGATGCGAATGAAAACCAAAGAAAAACGCTATAAAGTAAGAGAGAAAGTCGATAGCCAATAGCCAATAGCCATTATGGGATATGGAATACAAAATTAACTACTT
>JAUNTM010000043.1:0-4780 GCA_030538675.1 Capnocytophaga sp. | reverse complement strand
CCAATAGGAAATAGCCAATAGCCAATAGGTGATAAGGAAATATTGGAAAAAAGTATCCATATCGGAATGCTTTCAACCCAAAATGGCGTGTAGAAAATTGACAAGCCGTATACGAAAAAAGCTATCGTGTGAGGATAGCTTTTTGTCGCAGTTGTTTTTTAGTTACCGTACAGGAATATCTTTATTTATTTTTTTGACCAATCCTTGTAGCACTTTACCGGGTCCTACTTCGATAAATTCGGAGGCTCCATCGAGAATCATTTGTTGTACGCTTTGTGTCCATTTAACAGGGGCTGTAAGTTGGTTGATGAGATTTTTCTTTATTTCATCGGGGTTGTGAATGGCTGTGGTAGTAACATTTTGGTATATAGGGCATACAGGTTTGTTGAAAGCTGTATTTTCGATAGCTGCGGCAAGCTCTTCTTCGGCAGGCTTCATCAATGCCGAGTGGAACGCCCCCCCTACGGGCAAGATAAGAGCCCGGCGGGCCCCTGCTTCTTTCATCGCTTCACAGGCTTTTTCTACGCTTTGGAGCTCGCCCGAGATGACCAGCTGACCGGGACAATTATAGTTAGCAGGCGTTACAATTCCGTCGATAGAAGCACAAATTTGTTCAACGATTTGGTCGTCAAGCCCCAATACGGCAGCCATCGTGCCGGGTTGTATTTCGCAGGCTTTTTGCATCGCAACCGCACGCTTAGCGACCAAGCGTAATCCGTCCTCAAACGAAAGCGTTTTGTTGGCTACCAACGCTGAAAATTCGCCCAGCGAATGCCCGGCAACCATTTGCGGCTGGAAGTCATCGCCCATTACAACACTCTGAATTACAGAATGTAAGAAGATAGCAGGCTGGGTTACATCGGTTTTCTTTAAGTCCTCGTCCGTTCCGCCAAACATAATGTCGGTAATGGAAAAACCAAGTATTTCGTTAGCTTGTTCAAATAATTCTTTCGCTTCGGCGGATTGCTCATACAAGTCATGAGCCATTCCTACAAATTGTGCCCCCTGTCCGGGGAAAATATATGCTTTCATGCGTTTATATATTTGTTATTGAGTTATTTATCTAATATTTGCCGGATATTGGGCGGTGTATAGTTTGCCCCTTTCATGACTTTGCCGTCTTCCCGATATATGGGTTTGCCGTTTTCGTCTAATTTGCTCATATTGCTACGTTGTATTTCATCAAAAACCTCTTCTATTTTGTACTGCAATCCGTGTTCGATGATAGTGCCACAGAGGATATAGAGCATATCGCCCAAGGCATCGGCTATTTCGGTAAGATTATGCGTTTGTGCAGCTTCGAGATACTCGTCGTTTTCTTCCGCCATGAGCTTGTGCCTCAATGCGATAATTGACGGACTAAGCGTAGCCGTAGGCGATTGCCGAACGCCCAACCCAAAAGCGGTATGAAATTCGGTAACGGCTTTTATTTTATTTTTCATTTAGGGTAATATATTGATAATTAGATGTTTTGAAATTTTTTCATTAAAAATAAAACGAAAAATAAGTCTTATAAACAACAAAGTTACATTTTTTGTCGAAAAAACCGGAAAAACGAAAGGGAAAAAATGACGTTCGAGAAAAAAATAGTATTTTCGTACCCAAATAAAATGAATTATGTTTACAAAAGGACAACTTATATTTGCCGTACTTTTTTTTGTAGTATTTGTAGGAATTACAGCATACAGCTATCGTAAAGATTTGGCATTGCATCGCAAATATTACAAAGGAAGTTTGTACATATTGCTTGGCTTTGTGGTGTTTTTACTCGTTTTATTTGGATTGAAGATTGCGATGAAGCCGTGATTCCGACAGCAAATATAACAGCAAGCTAAACTTTACCTAACATGACTCACGGCTTTTTTGCGGACATTTGCACCGTCATACAAGTTGAATTGAGTTATTAGTTAGATTAGTTCAAAAGCCGGAGTTGGGAAATTCCGGCTTTTACTTTTTTTTACTTAATTACACATCTAAAAAAGTGGATTGTATAAACATCTTCATGGCGAAATGATAGTAATAAATAACGAATGAATTAACATTTTTATAAACAACAGTAATGATTTATAGCGTAACTTTGCATCAAAATTAAAAAATTACACAAAATGGAGAATATTCTAAAAGAATTGGCAGCAATAGATTTTATTGCCATCGGAACAAAAGTAGTAGGGGCATTATTGCTTCTTCTCATTGGGCTTTGGATTATCAAAGTAGTATTGCGAGCCTTGAAAAGCGTCATGAAAAAACGTAATTTAGATGAGTCGCTCCAAGGTTTCCTGGCGAGTTTGATAGGCTGGGGGCTTCGTATATTCCTGTTTATCACCGTAGCCGGACAGTTGGGTGTCGAAACCACCTCATTTGCGGCCATCATAGCGGCTGCAGGTTTGGCAGTCGGTTTGGCATTGCAAGGGTCACTGTCCAATTTTGCAGGGGGCGCTTTGATAATGATATTCAAGCCCTTCAAGATAGGCGATTATATTTCGGCACAAGGCGAACAAGGAACGGTCAAGAAAATAGAAATATTTACCACAACCCTCAATACGGTGGATAATAAAGAAATCATTCTGCCCAACGGAGCATTGTCCAACGGCAATATCACCAACTTTTCTTCGGAAGAAAAACGCCGTGTGGATTTGACCTTTGGAGTGTCATATGATGCTGGTATTAAGCAAACTAAAGAAGTTTTGGCAAGTGTGGTTAACAATCATCCGCTAATTTTAAAAGAGCCCGCGCCAGCTATCGTGATGACCGAATTGGCAGAAAGTTCCGTGAATTACGCCGTGCGTTCGTGGGTAAAATCATCGGATTATTGGGCGGTGTACTCAAGCGTATTGGAACAAACCAAAGAAGCTCTCGATAAAGCCAATATCGAAATTCCGTATCCGCATTCGGTTGAAATCCAAAGAGAAGGATAAGGTTTTTTAGAAAAATAAGACGTAATAAAGCCCGTTCCAAATCAAAATATTTTGGGACGGGTTTCTGTTGGAATTAGAAGTGCCACAAGAGTTATTTTTTTCATGAAAGGATTAGTAGAACAATTTTCTTTGCCCCCCAAAATATAGCGTTATCTCCTTAAAAAAATACGTTTACGGATGAAATTGCAACGTTTAAAAAATGTACTTTTGCAAGAACGTATAACCACCAAAAATCACTTGGCATGAACAAATATTTCAACGTATTAATTGTTTTTCTTTTATTGGTAAATACAACAATAGCACAAGATAAACCTAATATTATCTTTATTTTGGCGGATGATTTGGGCATTGGCGACATTGAACCCTATGGGCAACAAATCATCAAAACGCCCAACTTACAAAAAATGGCAGACGAAGGGATGACTTTTTCAAATTTTTATGCAGGAAGTACCGTATGTGCACCTTCGCGGGCTTCTCTTTTGACAGGGCAACACACCGGCAATACGCAAGTAAGAGGCAACGGTGAATATCCGCTTGACCCAAACAAAAAGATTTTCCCACAATTACTGAAAGAAGCAGGATATCAGAATGCAATATTTGGCAAATGGGGCATGGGGCTGAAAGACAGCGGAAGCACGCCCAAAGACAAAGGATTTGATAGATTCGTAGGGCATTTGCACCACGTAGATGCGCATTTCCAACGCCCTGATAGCGTGGATGTTTACACCGGCGGAATGTCGGGGAAGATGCCTCTCGATGGTGCGTACGCCAATGATGTTTTTGTGGAAGAAACACTCCGCTTTATCAAAGAAAATGCGTACAAAAATCCGTTTTTTGTTTACGTATCATTAACCGTCCCGCATGCTGAACTGAAATTACCAGAACGCTATATGAAAGAACAACTGTTGGACGGACAAAGCATTCATCCCGATGAGAAAAGTTTTAAAGGCGGACACTACGGAGCCCAGCAATACCCTCGGGCAGCTTATGCCGCTATGGTGCAAAGCATAGACCATTACGTAGGGCAAATCATCGCACAAGTCAAAGAAAGCGGTATCCAAAACAATACGCTCGTTATTTTCACCAGCGATAATGGTACGCATCTCGAAGGAGGGCGGCGTATGGATGATGTGCATTATTTTCAAAGCAGCGGCATCTATAGAGGTGTAAAACGCGACCTTTTTGAAGGAGGAATCCGAGTGCCATTTATCGCCCATTGGGAGGGATACATCGCACCGAACAGGCAAAGCAATCACCAAGCTGCTTTTTGGGATATATACCCGACATTTGCCGAATTGGCAGGAATAACAATTCCTTCCAACGACCCTATTGACGGAATTTCTGTAGTGCCTTCATGGACAGGAAAAAAACAGAAAAAACATCCGTACCTCTATTGGGAATTCCATGAATTTGGAGGAAAACAAGCCGTCATAAAAGGCAAGTGGAAAGCCGTACGAATTGATGCCCACAAAAATCCTGATAATGAGTTAATGCTTTTCAATGTTAAAAAAGATCCTGATGAAAAACGGGATTTATCAGATACCAAAAAACGTAAATATCGAAAAATGAAACAATTACTTGATGGAATTAGAACAGAAAATACCATTTTTAATTTTAGAAAGTAATTATAATAAAATGTGAATAGATTATTCAAGGCATGGATTTTGAATTAAGAAATATGAATTTAAAAACAACAAATATTAGTAAAATGAAAAAATTAGTATTTATTTTCGGTCTTGTTATTGCTCAAGCCGGATTTGCACAACAAGTAGCGGTTGATTCACTTCTTTCAACAAAAGTAAAAACAGAAAACGAGCTAAAAGCTGAAAAAGACAGGCTCAAAGCTGAAAAAGAAAAGTTGAAAG
>JAUNTM010000042.1 GCA_030538675.1 Capnocytophaga sp. | reverse complement strand
GGGAAAACAAAAGTACGCAACCCTATTTTTATTTCAAAAAAAGTCGAGATGAGTTTTCTGTATAAACACATAATTATTGACAGAAGAGTCATTTTTATTTTCAAATCATTTTTTGTATCTTTGGTAGATAATCACAACACCTACTATCATGGCACAGAAAGCGTATCAAACAATGGGTGAATTTATCATCCAAAACCAAAAAGACTTTTTGTATTCAACGGGCGAACTTACACGGTTATTGAGTTCCATCCGCTTGGCATCAAAAGTGGTAAATCGGGAAGTAAACAAAGCAGGACTTGTAGAGGATATTCTTGGCGATGTAGGGCAGGATAATATTCAGGGCGAAGCCCAAAAAAAACTCGATGTATTTGCCAACGAGATATTCATCAAAGCACTTACGCAGCGTGAGGTAGTGTGTGGCATCGCTTCGGAAGAGAATGAGTTTTTTATTCCTGTTGAGTCTTCCCAGAACAGTCATTTGAGCAAATACGTAGTTCTTATCGACCCTCTTGATGGTTCGAGCAATGCCGATGTAAACGTTACGGTAGGAACGATATTCTCTATTTACCGGCGCATCACCCCCGAAGGCACTCCCGTACAACTTGAAGATTTCTTACAGCCGGGCAACCAGCAAGTCGCCGCAGGCTACATCGTGTATGGGCTATCAACGATTATGGTGTACACCACGGGGCGGGGCGTCAACGGTTTTACGCTCGATCCTTCCATCGGCACGTATTATCTGTCCCACCCGAATATGCAATTCCCCGAAATGGGTTCTATTTATTCTATAAATGAAGGGAATTACATCCATTTCCCGCAAGGCGTAAAAGACTATCTCAAATATTGCCAAGCCCTCGAAGGCGACCGCCCGTACACATCTCGGTATATTGGCTCGTTAGTATCTGATTTTCACAGGAATATGATGAAAGGCGGTATTTATATTTATCCGTCAGGAACGCGAACGCCACAAGGTAAATTACGATTGCTGTACGAATGCAACCCAATGGCTTTCTTGGCCGAACAGGCCGGAGGTAAAGCGTCCGATGGCTATCGTCGCATCATGGACATACAGGCCACCGAATTGCACCAACGCGTACCGTTCTTCTGCGGTTCGGTCAAAATGGTCGAAAAAGCTGAAGAATTTATGGCAAAATATCCTGAAAATACACCCTGATTAACTAAAAATCAGACTTATCCAAAAGGGTAAAAAGCATCTTCGATATGTTCAAGCGTAAATTCGTATTGGTTTTTGACAATGGCGATAATGTCAAATTGAACTTCGACATCAAGGTCGTTTTTGATGATGTAGTGATTAGCCGCTTTGGCAAGAAGTTGCATTTTTTGTTTGCTGACAAATGATGCAGGTTCTCCGTAGTGGGTAGAATTTCGGGCTTTGACCTCAACAATATGCAAAGTGTTATTCTTTTGGGAAATGATGTCGATTTCAGCGTGTGAATAGGTATAATTACGCTCTCGGACAATGTGTCCCTGCCCGATGAGATAGTCTACCGCATCCTGTTCGGCTTCTTTGCCAAAATCATTGTGTGCTGCCATTTTCAAGAAAAATAAGTTGCTTTTTTGAGATAAAAAATGCCTCAAAGCAGTGCTTTAAGGCATTTTGTTGTGCGGGTGAAGGGACTCGAACCCCCACGCCGTGAAGCACCAGATCCTAAGTCTGGCGTGTCTACCAATTTCACCACACCCGCAGTAGACAACATTTCAGGGTGCAAATATAGAGAAGTTTTTTTAAACAAAAACAGTTTTTGAATATTTTTTTAGAAAACCTTTTACATTCTCAAAAGAGTGCTTTTTCATCCTGTTGATTTACAATAAGGTAAGGCTTCCTCAATCACTTATTTTCAATCGGTAAAGAAAACGCCCTACTAATTAACATGGGTTCTATATAAGAAAACATTGTAAATCAACGCTTTAATTTCCCTCACCCCCAACCCCTCTACCTTGGAGAGGGGTTGGGGGTGAGGGCTCCTACGAAAATAAAATACTAATATTCAACAACTTGTTACATCGAACTCACGTTAATTAAACGTATATTTCACGGACAATCCTGTACGGATGGTCGTCATCGGGAAAGCGGTTGATATTGCCGATTTCGAGAAATTATAATTGAAATAATACGAAGCTATCAGTTGCCGGGTCAAGGCGTATTCGGCAGTCATGCGGGCAACCCACGAGGTCTGTCCGGCAGTAACTTGGTTGTTGTAAATTTCCATATTACGGATGACGGTAAACTCGTTGCGGTACGCAATATCGCCTTTGAGGATAAGGTCGCTTTTGAGGGTTGTCAGTACGCCGTTCACACGGGTTACAAACGTTACATCTTTGAAGCGATAACCCAGCCCGAGGCGGTATTCGCGACTGAGGATTTCCGTCAGATAATCGTTGTCCAAACTAATGGAAACCGTGCGGTCGCGGTTGATTTCCGCCAGCAGGCTCACCGAATTTTTCATTTCCATATCCGCACGGATAAGCGGCGTAAACTGCTCGATGAGGTTCACGTTCGTAAATAATTTTTCGTTGAGGAAATTGCCCGAAGCATCTACTTTTGAGGTGTTACTCACATCATATTCCAAATTGGTGCGGAACTCGCTAAGCGAGTAACTCGAACGATACCCGTGAGCCAATGAAAAACGGCGGAAATTGTTTTTGAAAAAGTCCATGCGCATCAGCCCCGTGTAACGGATATTCCAGCCCGGAATGGGCAAGTTGCGGAATGCTTTGAGCGACACGCCGCCGGCATTGCTTCCGGTGTATGCCGCTACGAAAGCCGGCATCAGCACCGCTTGGCTTGTTTTGCCGTAACCCAGCGGATAGCCTTCCGCGTCAAGATTCGCAGGGTCGCTGATGTTGATGCCCCGTTGCGTAGCCAATCGGTTAGCGATAGTGATTCGGTTTTCTTTAAATTTCTCAAAAGCTGCCGAATAATATTCATCTACCTTACTGAAAGATGTCGCAATCATATTGGTCGAAATATTGAAACTGCCCACTTGGTTGCCGATGAGTTTTTGGTACATCAAATTGCCATTTCCTAAGTCATTTACTTCAAACGTTTCGGTGTAATTGTCCGTGTATTGGCGTTCGCCGACCAAGTCGATACGCAAGTCGGGCAAAGGTTGCAAATTGGCGGTAATGTTCAAGTTTTGCTCTTTCGACTGCATGTATTGGTCATTGAAATCGGCAAAAGTAGTCAAGTAACCGCGTTTGGCGGCTTCGTACCGCACATCGGACTGGTCGCCGAACATAAAGCCGAACGAAGGCTTGCTCGTTCCCAAAAATCCCACTCTCGGAATGTAGCCCGGCAACACTTTTCCGTTCGTTTCCGAATAGTTCACTCCGATATTTTTAATCATCGTGCCGAACGTATTCAAAAAACTCTTTTTCTCTTGTCCGCGTGCCGTTTTGATACCGAGATAATTGTACAACTGGTCAAATGTTAAGTTGGCAGTCAAGTTGTGCGTGTTGGCATTTTGCAAGGTATTGATTTCGTGTCCGGCAATGTCGATAAGCACTTGCGAACCACGTTGCCAATCAAAGTCGCCATTGTACGTATATGCCGCTTTTACAAATGATAAAAACGGGATTTTATTTAATGGCAATTCATAATTGACTTGAAATTTCGAATAGAAATGATTCGGGTCGCCCAAATCCCAAAAACCATCCCACAGCGTTACGTCATTGCGTATGTACATGTCGCCATTGGTGTCATACGCATAATAATTACGAATAATGCTGTTGTTCGTTGCGTTGAAATTCAACCGTAGCGAGCGTGTCAGATTGTAATTGATCGCGTACTGGTAATCCATCATGTAATTGCGTTGTTGCAGTTCGGGCATGGCACGTTGCAAACTCGAATTCACTCCTTCGAGATAGACATCACGGAAAAGCTGCCGGTTAAACCTGCGGGTGATGTTGGACGAGAACATTACGCTTGCCGGAAGCGGATTAATGTTGAGGTCGGCGAGCCACTGCCAATATTTTTTGCCCGAGAAGCGTTGGCTTTTCTTGAACGGTTCTATCGTTTTGGCTTCAAAGGCATAATTGTACAACACGCCCGCACGTACATTTTGTTCGTTGTCATATTGCAGTTCGTAATCACGATGGTTTATTTCGTTATACGAATAATTGAAAGTCAGATTTTCAGGATTGTAGAAACGGTTTTTTTGTTCTTCCGAAAGTCCTTTTTTCACGCCGATAAGGTTGATGCCCCTTCGGATGGTAAAATCTTCGGCTTGCTGTTTGATGATTTCCCGCTCTTGTGCCGTCTGTGCTGCACTAAGCCTGTCGTCCAATTTAATATCTTGATAAACAGGGTCGTACAGAGGCGTAGAAAGTTTCTGGGCATGGTTCAAGTTGACAGGAATTTGCATATTCCATTTCTTCGGAAGTAACATTCCGGCGTTCAGGTTCATTACCACATCATACTCTTTCAGTTCTTCAATCGAGCGTTGGTTAGGCGTTTGGTCAACTGCCCCGAAGCCCGCCGTACTCATCCGTCCCGTTGCCGAAATGCTCATCAAGTCGGCAGCATTGGCATCAATCGCCCCGACGGCTGCCCAACCGCCGTGATTGACCAATTCCGCCAACCGGAGTTCGTTAAACCAAAATTCGCCACAAGCCGCATTGCCCGACACGTTTTTCACGCCAATCATCACCGAACGCACCGTTCCCAATGACGGATTCCCTTTGATTACGTACCGATTTTCGCCCGATACGTGCGGTGTCGTTTCGGTTACTTGATTGAGATTTCCATCGTAATATACCGCATTTGAAAGCGTTTGGTTGCGGATGCCGACTGCCTTGAGCCGTGTCAGCACATCCATCGGAATTACTAATTGGTTGGCTTCAGGCCATATCGACGATTCTGTATTCGACCCGGCCGCCGTTACCGTCAGCGGAATTTCTACTTGATAGTAATTCTCGGTAAAATCCGTCCCGATACGGATAAAAGCCACAAAATCGCTGTTGCTGATAGCGTTGTTTTTATACGCTTCGGCATGGGTGAACATTTTGATGTATTTGTATTGACGCAAATCCACATTCATGTTTTTATAAACGGCACGGCTATCGTTAGGCTCAAGGTTGCAGACGATGTACGAAAGTGATTGTTCGTTCTGCTCGATGAGCGTATTGTTCGTGTTGATGCGTTCTCTGCGGACCCCCGGCGGCATGCGGTACGGAATGGGCGAGCGGGTTTCGTTCTCAATGATGCTGACCGAATTGATTTCCACGTATGTGTTATCATCCGACGGGTCGTCGAGGTCGCTGCTCAGCGTATAATCATAATTACGCCAATCGCCCCGTACCAAATCCAGCGTGCCGAACCTCAGCAACATCTCTTGTGAAAAGCCTGTCATATACATCCGCATGTGTGTAATGGAATTGATGTCGGCAATCCCACCTACGGAAGTGCCTTCCCGGATAGGAATTTTGAATTGAATCCACCGGCTGTTGACCATACGTCCGTTGGGAGCTTCCACCGATACGGTACGGATATCGTTCACGTAAGTATCGGTATTCTGAATGTTGGGGCGTATCGGCACGCGGTATTCGTAGTAGCTGTTTACGGTATTCATCGTATAATCACCGTTCACATCTTCATAGTCGGGCAGCGTGGTCGAGCCTCGGTCATTATCGCCTACGGCTACGGGCGAGTTGCCTTCCAGCCCGTTATAGTTGAGGTATCGGTTGAGGATTCCGCCGCTTCGGGCAAGGTAAAACTCGTAATTGTCTTGGGCGGGGTCGTCGGGAAATTCAAGGGCGTTGTTGCGGTAGAACTGGGCTTCTTCGGCATCGCTCACACCGTCCAGACCTACATCTTGCTGGCGGCGGTTTTCGGTATTGGTGTCAAAAGCGTAAAGCAATGATTGGGCGGCAGGCACTTTCCCCCACGAGGTTATATTGACGCTGGTGGTGGTAGAGAGTCCGGGCAGTCCGTTTTCGTATTGTTTTCGTCCGTCTTTGAGAATATCTTCCGAGATATTTCCTAAGTTGAACACCAATTCGCCATTGCCGTTAAATTCGCCGTTGGTGTACGGGTCCATCACCCAAAACTGTATGTATTCCACATTGGCTTCTTGGAAATCCGAGTAGGTCATTCCCCTCATAATTCCGCCCCATTTTTCGTTGGCGGCAGCCGTGGCATACGCCGGATTGTCATTGTACGGACCTTTCCGCTGCGGATAATACGCAAGGTCGAGCGTGGTCTGTACGAGGGTTTGTCCTTGGGCTACCTGCTGCTCGGGGAACAGTTCTTCGATGTAAATACGCCGCGTACTGTTTTTCGAAATTTCGTCACTGCTTACGTCCGACGGCTTTTGTGTCGTATAAAATATCGGGTCAACGGTGTACCAGGCGAGTTTGGCTCTGCCGTAACCGTTGCGCAGGTTGTCGGGGTCTTCGGGCGAAGTGCCGTAAAGCTGTCCGCCCGGCACAAACTCAAGCGGCGTGCTGGCGTGCTTCCAAGCCAATGGCGAACGAATATCAATCGTGATTTGTGCCGTTTCAAAATCATCCAGGTAAACGGTGGTTTCGCCATCGAAATTATCGCCTTTGGGCGTACTCGGGATGAGGTACGCAAATTCGCCTCTGACGGACAAATGCGAAGCAGCATCGGTCTGTACGGTCGGGATGCGGTTGACCCAACGTGTCAAGAATGGCATTTCGGTAGAATACGTACCGCCAAAGCCGAAAATGGTATTGTTGACCGATTCCTGCCCGTAGCTCGATTTCTGTGTATAAGGGCGTTCTCTGAGGTTGACGAGCGATGCCCCGACGATGAATTTGTCGTTGAATTTATGTTCGATATTCACGCCCATGAAGCGGGTGGTTTGTCCGCCGAAGATGAGGTTATTTTCTACGGAAACCTGTATCGGGATGTTCGAGGCTTCGAGTGATGCGTTGATGATTTCCACCGTACCCGATTGGTAATTAACCACATAGTCGATGCCTTCCACGAGTACGCGTCCGCCGGCAGTAACTGTTACCGAACCTTGCGGAACGTTAAATGCTCCGAGTGAAATGCCCCGCCGTCCCGATGATTTATAGCGTCCTTTGAGTTGGAATTTGTTCTTGTTGCTGTCCATTTGGGCTTGTGCCTTCGTGTTGGCGTACATGCTTGTATAGACGTATTTCTGCTGGTTGGCGTTATAGGTTGCGGGGTCGCCGTAATTGCTTCCGCCACCGAGCGTATTGTAGAGAAATTCGCCGAAAGGCTCTACTTTCGTAAAAATGATTTTCCCGAACTGCTCATCAACGGTAATGCCCGGAATGAAATCAAAAAATCCGTCGCCGCCGGGCTGTGGGTCGTTGTATTTGTTCAGTCGGTCGAAATTAAAAAGGTTGAGCAGGATACGGTCTTCCAAGCCGTTGGGCCAGGTGGCAGGGTCGGCTGCGGTGATGTAGTTGATGGGCGAAGGGTCGGAATAATAAATATTCATACGGAAATCTTCGGGGTCGAGCTGTGTCGTGCCGAGCGAATAGACATTCTTCATCATCAAATCCCAAATCGGGTCTTGGATGTTCAGCCGGTTGCTTTTGAGCATTTTCAGTACAAGGCAATTGTTGGTAATGGCATTGTTGGTCATACCGGTGTTGTAAGTTGTTGCCGAGATACCGTCATTGGCAAATTCGCCGACTTGAAAAACTTCGTTGCCATAGGTGTATTGGTAGGCAACGGCAAGAACTTCATCGCTGCTGAGTGCCGTACTGAGCGAGATGTAGCCGAGCTTGGTATCAACCCGGTAGTCCGTTCCTTCCACGAGTTTGCGGGCATTCTCGATGACGGCATAGTCGTAGCCTTGATTCATCTGCGATGACAATGTGCCAAATCCCTGCTGTACGGTAGCCGCATCGCGGATGGCTTCGGTCAGGACGGAAGCCGCGGTATTGCCCATTTCGGTGGGATTGAATTTGTTGGCAGCATTGGTGGGCATATTATTGGTGGTCGCATGGAAAAAACCTGCGGGGGCGTTCTGGTTCAGACGGGTGTTGACGGCAGTCGCTTCCCCGAGGTCTTGCACGGCAACGATATTGCGGATATTGCCCGTGCGGTTGTTGCGGTTCGTAACCCACACTTCGAGCCTTGTAATTTGTACGCGGCTGCGGATAAACGGATAATCCCTAAGGGCATCGTCATATTGGTCACGGAAGAATTGGGCAAGGAAAAAGTTGCGGTTTTCGTCATAATCAAGTGCCGTGATTTCAAATTCGGTGATGGTGCCACCGCCTTGGGCAGTTACGGTACGTCGTTCGGATTTTTGTTCGGAAAATACGCCTGTGATGGTTGTCCGCCCGAATTTGAGTTCGGTTTTTACCCCGAAAAGGCTTTGCGAGCCTGTGATGAGTGAGTTGCTCATCGGCATGCTGATGTTCCCGAGTTCTACTTTTTGGACGATGTCATCTTCATCGGGCGAATATTCGAGTTTGAATACATTTTGAAAATTAAAACTCGCTTGCGTGTCATATTGGGCATTGAGCGAGAGCCGCGTCCCGATATTTCCCGTAAGCCCGAGGCTGATGCGTTGGTCAAAATCCAATCCCCATGTGGTGCGGTTGCGGGGCGTGATGGCAGGATTGTCGTTTTTGAGGAAACGCACCCCGAGGTCGATGCCTACGCTTCCCTGCGGAATAAGGTCAATGTTGCGTCCGCCGAAAATACTTTCAAAAAAATCGGAATTGACGTAGAGGTCGGGCAGGAGGTCGCGTTGCAGTTTTTTCTTGTTTTCATCACCGTCGGCAGCCGAGAGGGCATCGTGTTTTTCTTTGTAATAATTCTTCATTTGCTCGCGCAGCACGAGGTCTTCGTACTCTTTGACCGTGAGGAACATCGGTGTCCGCAAATCATACGTGCCTACTTTCTCGGTGTACACATAGCGGTCAAGTTGCGGATTGTAGGTGTACTTATGCACGATGCTCTGCGGGTCTTTCAGCCCGATGGGTTTTATCGTATTGCGTACCGAAGTGGTGTCCTGCTGGGCAATCGCTGCCAATGGAAACAACGCCACACACGCACCTATCGCTATTTTTTTAAAAAATGAGAAAACGCCCATACTTATGTTTTAATAATTTTTTGTTATATCAAAAGCGGTTTTAATCCGAACCTTACTATCTGTATATCAATATTTTAATTTTTCAAATGCCTGTAAAAAAACCTTACAACACTTTCAATGCCTGCTTGATAATATTTTCCACACTGATGTCGCCCTGTGCCTCTTTGACGATGCGTTCCACCGTTTTCTCGGATATCCGTCGTACAAATCCCAATACTTCGAGAGCCGAAAGAGCTTCCTCCTTGTTGGTGTGCGATTGCGGTACGGTGGCAATGTCATCGCCGAGGTCTTGCAGTTTGAGCATTTTGTCCCTCAGGTCGAGGATGACACGCTGTGCCGTTTTCGCCCCGATGCCTTTCACGGATTGTATCGTAACCACGTCGCCGCTCAGTATCGCACTGCGTACTTGGGCTGCCGTGAGTGATGAAAGCATCGTGCGTGCGGTACTTGCCCCAACCCCCGATACCGAAAGCAACAACACGAACACCTCACGCTCGGATTTCGTAGAAAAACCGTAGAGCGTATGGGCATCTTCTCGGACTTGCAGGTACGTGTACAGCTTGAGGTCTTCACCTTCGGGAAGTAACGAATAGGTATTGAGCGATATGTTGACGAAATAGCCTACGCCACCGCAGTCAATCACTACGTGCGTGGGATTTTTTTCAACGAGTTTTCCTTGCAACTGGGTTATCATTGGGACTAATTAAGGTTTATTACTCGATATTTCAGATAGATACACCACCCGAAATTTTGGCTAAAGTATGAAATATATTGCTATGGCGTACATTTTTTCAATCTTTTAATATAATTATAGCGTTGTTAAATAAAACCAAATATCACAATGCCAATAGGTTATGTCAACAAACGGACTTTCTTTGGCATTTTAACACAAAATAGTTGCGTGAAAATTTTTCTATCTAAAAAATCTTCTCTACTTTTGCCTATGTAATACATAATGCTGTTGCGGTTTGTGAAGAAAATAACATTTCAAACATTCAAAAAACAGTTTTCACTAAACCGTTGAAAAAATGAAAAATCTCATAGCGGCCACCTACGCTCCGATGCACGCAGACGGCAATATTGCTCCCGAAAAAATATCGGCGTATGCTACTTTTTTAAAGAGAAATAACGTAGCCGGCATATTTGCCAACGGTTCTACGGGCGATTTTGCTTCGCTCTCAGTAGACGAACGCAAAGCACTCATCGAAGCGTGGGCGGACGAGAAGTCGGAAGGGTTTTACATTACCAACCACGTGGGCGACATCAACTTGAACCACTCCGTAGCATTGGCAGCCCACTCGGCAGACAAGGTTGATGCGATTGCTACGCTGGCACCGTTCTACTTCAAGCCTTCGCTAGAAAAGCTGGTTTTCTACTGCAAAACCATTGCCGAAGCCGCTCCGAACGTGCCGTTCTATTACTACCATATTCCCGATTTGACGGGAGCTCAGTTCGACATGCCGACTTTTATGGATATGGCAAAAAGCGAAATCCCGACTTTCGCAGGGCTGAAATTTACGCAGAATAATATGATTCACTACACGCAGTCAAAACTCTATAACCATCAAGAATTTAACATTCTCTTTGGAGTTGATGAGGCTTTTGTGGCGAGTTTGCCACTCGGTGCAGACGGCTGGGTGGGAAGCACGTACAATCATATTGCTCCTCTGTATCTGAAAATCAAGGAATTATTTGAAAATCAAAAACACGAAGAAGCCGCCTTGTTGCAGAACAAAGCCATTGATTTCGTGAATATTATAGCGTCGCATGGGGGATTCAACGGCGGTGGCAAAAGTTTTATGAAGATGCTCGGTATTGATTGCGGACCGGCACGCTTCCCTCATGCTACACTTAGTGACGCTACGCTCAAGAAAATCTACGAGCGATTAGCGAAATTGGGATTAGAACCTTATTTCTCAAAGTAAAGAAAAAGTTTTTTTCATAATTTTATTTTTAAGTTTTCTTTTTTATTATTTTAAAAATTGTCGGTTGGGAAATCGGCAATTTTTTTATTTTTCAACCGTATATGATTTATTTTTGACAAACAGTTGTGATATTCCAAATCGGTAAATCAAAACCTCATCTGGATAAGAAAACCATTTTCAAATTTCTAAATTAAACGTATCTTTGCAAGCAAGCACATTTTTTATCAAGCAATTATTTTTTTATCATAAATGGAAGAAAACGCACTGCAGCCGTCGGGCGAAAGCATCTTGAAAATCACGGGAATGTACGAAAACTGGTTTTTGGACTACGCTTCGTATGTAATTTTGGAACGTGCCGTCCCCACGATTAATGACGGTTTCAAGCCCGTACAGCGCCGCATTATGCACTCAATGAAAGAGCTCGATGACGGTCGTTATAACAAAGTTGCCAACGTGGTGGGGCATACGATGCAGTACCACCCGCACGGCGATGCGAGTATCGGCGATGCGATGGTGCAGCTCGGGCAGAAAGATTTGCTCATCGACACGCAGGGGAACTGGGGAAATATCCTCACGGGCGACAGTGCCGCCGCACCCCGTTACATTGAGGCGAGGCTTTCCAAATTCGCTCTTGATGTGGTGTTCAGCCCCAAAGTTACCGAGTGGCAGGCAAGTTACGACGGGCGGAAAAAAGAACCCATCAACCTGCCCGTAAAATTCCCGTTGCTCCTCGCGCAAGGCACGGAAGGCATCGCCGTAGGGCTGTCCACCAAAATAATGCCGCACAACTTCATCGAACTCATTGATGCATCGATTAAGTATCTGAAAAACAAACCCTTTGAGCTGTTCCCCGATTTCCCGACAGCGGGAATTATGGACGTTACCAATTATAACGACGGCGAGCGGGGCGGCAAAGTGCGGGTACGTGCCAAAATCAACCAAATCGACAAAAGTAC
This sequence comes from Capnocytophaga sp., assembly GCA_030538675.1. Taxonomy (GTDB): domain Bacteria; phylum Bacteroidota; class Bacteroidia; order Flavobacteriales; family Flavobacteriaceae; genus Capnocytophaga. Next base: position 7,527 of record JAUNTM010000042.1, on the reverse strand, counting down.
GCTCTGTATCACCGAGATACCGTTCACAACAACGACCACATCGCTCATCGATTCTATCTTAAAAGCAAACGACAAAGGCAAAATAAAAATAAAAAAAGTCGATGACAATACCTCTGCCGACGTGGAAATCCTCATTCATCTTCCGGCAGGCATTTCGCCCGACAAAACCATTGATGCCCTCTACGCTTTCACGGCTTGTGAAACCTCCATTTCGCCGTTGGCGTGCATCATCGAGGACAACAAACCGCTGTTTTTGACCGTCTCGGAAATCCTCCGCCGCTCCACCGACAATACCGTCGGGCTTCTCAAGCAAGAACTCGAAGTGGAACTCGCCGAGCTGGAAGAACAATGGCATTATACTTCGCTCGAAAAAATATTTTTTGAAGAGAAAATCTATAAAGAACTCGAAGAAAAACACAAATCGTGGGACGAAGTGCTTTCCGCAATCGACACGGCTTTTGACCCGTTCAAACCCTTGCTCCGCCGTGAAGTAACCCGCGAGGACATTACCAAACTGACCGAAAAACCCGTCCGCAGGATTTACCGCCTTGACATTCAGGATTTGATTGACCAAATCAAAAAATTGGAAGATAAAATCGATGGCGTGAAGCATCATTTGGCGAACCTTATCGACTTTGCCATCGAGCATTTCAAACGCATCAAAGACACTTACGGAAAAGGGCGGGAACGCAAAACCGAAATCCGTCCGTTTGACGATATTGAAGCCACGAAAGTCGTTATCCGCAACACCAAATTATATATGAACAGGGCGGAGGGTTTCGTGGGAACATCGCTCAAAAAAGACGAATACATCGGCGATTGTAGTGATATTGACGATGTTATCGCTTTCGCGGAAGACGGCACGATGGTCGTGTTCAAAGTCGCCGAAAAAACCTACGTGCGGAAAAATCTCATTCACGTTGCCGTTTTCAAAAAAGACGACAAACGCACCATATATAATATGATTTACAAGGACGGAAATACGGGCGTTTCGTACATCAAACGCTTCAACGTTACCGCCATCACCCGTGAGCGTGAATACGAACTCATTCCGAAACATAAAGACTCTAAAGTATTGTATTTCAGTGCCAACCCGAATGGCGAAGCCGAAATAGTAACCGTCAATTTGCGAAATCTCGGCACGACGCGAAGGCTGAAATGGGACATCAATTTTGCCGATACGCTCATCAAGACACGCACGGCGAAAGGCAATCAGGTTTCCAAGTTCGCCATCAAACGCATCGACCTGAAAGAAAAAGGCGTATCGACACTCAAACCGCGAAAAATCTGGTTTGACGACATTGTGATGCGGCTTAACACCGACGAACGCGGACGGTTGCTCGGGGCGTTCAAAGGCGACGACCGGTTGCTGTTGATTGCAAAAGACGGCACGGTGCGGACGGTCATTCCCGATTTGAATTTGCATTTTGACAATTCGATTTTGGTAATGGAAAAATGGCTGCCCGAAAAGCCCATTTCGGTGATTTATTTCGATGGCGAAAAAGAACGCAGTTTCGTGAAACGCTTTGTGGTGGAGAACGAAAACCGCGAGGAAACCGTCATCACCGACCACCCGAAATCAACATTATTATATGTCAATACCGACTGGCGACCGATGGCGGAAGTGATTTTCGCCAAAGAACGGGGCAGGGAAATTAAAGAAAATATAACGGTCAATCTCGAGGAATTTATCGCCGTAAAAGGCATCAAAGCACTTGGAAACCAATTGGCTATCGAAAAAATAAAAGAAATAAAAGCCCTTGAGCCGCTTCCTTACGAAGAGGTTTTGGAAGAAGAAATTACGGACGAAATCGGTGATGAGGAAGCGATTCCTACGCAACCCGACCCAAGCGAAAACCAGACGGAACTTGAATTTTAGTTTTTGAAAAATGAAAAAATCGTTGTACAAAATTCTGGCACGGCTCAACAAAATGTTGTTACCAAGCCTGACCAAACGCCGAATTGACATCGGTAAAGCCAAAAAATGGCAGTTGGCATTGGTCGCGTGGCGGTATTATGTTACCAAAAATGCATTGTAAATCCGCTGGGCGATGAAAGAAGCATTGAAAATAATCCCGACAGAGTTGCTGGAGGTTTATTTGGAAGAAATTCCGAAGACTTTACAAGCGGCTTTTGAGGCGTTGGAAGATGCCGAAATTTCAAGTGAGAATTTCAGTTTTTATGTGTCGGTTTCATCGGTGTACAGCAGTAAAATTGAAGGAGAAAAGATAGATTTGGATAGCTATGTGAAGTACAAAAAATTTGGCGTTGAATTTTTGCCCGATTATGCAAAAAAAATTGACGATTTGTATAATGCGTATATTTTTGCAAAAAACAATGAACTTACTGCCGAAAATGTTTCTGAAGCACACAAATTATTGAGTAAACACATTGTAGCTGCCCATTGGCAGGGCACAGTCCGAAGTCAAAATATGTATGTTACCACTCCCGACGGACGGATTGAATACGTGGCTGCTTCGCCTTATGAAGTGAAAACCGAAATGGAGAAATTCTACAACGATATTGCTATTTTACTTCAAATGGATTTGAACATTGAAGCGGTTTTTTATTTTGCTTCGCTGGTACATTTGATTTTTGTAAAAATTCACCCTTGGAATGACGGAAATGGAAGAACCGCCCGATTGCTTGAAAAGTGGTTTTTAGCTCAAAAATTAGGACCTAAAGCGTGGTTTATCCAAAGTGAAAAAATGTATTACCAACAGCACGACATCTATTATAAAAATATTCGTTCTTTGGGATTGGAGTACGAAAATTTAACGTATTCAAAAGGATTGGCTTTTATTCAAATGCTTCCGACTTCATTGGTATTTCGGAAATAATCGCAAAGGAAAAGCGTTCGTTTTTAACTTTTTTTGTAGCTTTGCAACTAAGTAAAAATCATTAAAACTCCAAAAAACCGTGGCAAAAGAGCAAAAAGTAACGCCGTTGATGAAGCAATACAATCAGATAAAAGCAAAATATCCCGATGCGTTGTTGCTTTTCCGCGTAGGCGATTTTTATGAAACTTTTGGCGAAGATGCCGTAAAAACCGCTGCCGTGCTTGACATCGTACTGACAAGCCGAAACAATGGCGGCGAACGCTCCGAACTGGCAGGATTTCCGCACCATTCCATCAACACGTATCTGCCGCGATTAGTCAAAGCAGGCTACCGCGTAGCGATTTGCGACCAGCTTGAAGACCCGAAACAAACCAAAACCATCGTCAAACGGGGTGTTACCGAACTCGTTACGCCCGGCGTGGCTCTCAACGATGATATTCTTCACTCGAAATCCAATAATTTCCTCGCTTCGGTTTGGCTCGGGAAAAATACGAACGGCATCGCTTTTTTGGATATTTCCACCGGCGAATTTTTGGTTTCGCAAGGCGATAAAGAATACACCGATAAGCTCCTCCAAAACTTCAAACCCAGCGAGGTTCTCATCGCCAAAAATCAAAAAAGAGAATTTACAGAACAATTCGGCAGTGATTTTCATCTTTTTTATTTGGAAGATTGGGTTTTTATGGAAGATTATGCGGTTCAGACCCTTACGCAGCATTTCCAGACCAATTCGCTCAAAGGTTTCGGTATCGACCAACTGCCTGAAGCGGTTCTTTCCGCCGGGTCGATTTTATTTTATCTTTCGGAAACACAGCATCATAAACTGCAACACATCACTTCCGTACAACGCATTGCGGAAGATGCCTACGTATGGATGGACCGGTTTACCATTCGCAATCTGGAACTTTACGCCGGGCAATCGGCACAGTCCGTAACCTTGCTTGATGTGATTGACAAAACGGTTTCGGCAATGGGCAGCCGCACGCTCAAACGCTGGCTGGCACTTCCGCTGAAAAGCGTTACAAAAATCACGCAACGGCATTCGGTTGTTGGTTTTTTAATAAAACACATTGATGTTTTACAAAAAATAATCGAACAAATCGAGCGAATTAGCGATATCGAAAGGCTTATTTCAAAAGTAGCCACGGCGAAAATCAGTCCGAGGGAAGTGGTGCAACTGCGGTATTCGCTGGAAGCCATTACGCCTATCAAAGAACTTTGTGCCACCACACAACACGCTGAACTTGAGATTATTGGCGACCAACTGCACGCCTGCCGCCAACTTTGTCTCCGTATCAGCGAAATGCTCTCGGACGATGCTCCCGTCAATATCCTTAAAGGAAATGCCATTGCCCGCGGCTACTCGGCGGAGTTGGACGAACTGCGGGATTTGTCGCATTCGGGCAAATCGTATCTCGACCAAATGCTGCAACGCGAAATGGAACGCACGGGCATTTCTTCCTTAAAAATAGACAATAATAATGTGTTCGGGTATTATATTGAAGTCCGCAACGCTCACAAAGACAAAGTTCCGCAAGAGTGGGTGCGGAAGCAAACGCTGGTAAACGCCGAACGTTACATCACGGAAGAACTGAAAGATTACGAAGCGAAAATATTAGGTGCGGAAGAAAAAATCGGGCAGTTGGAGCAGTCGCTTTTTGCGGAATTGGTCGGTTGGATTGCCGAGTATATTCCGCAGGTTCAGACCAATGCGTCGCTTATCGGGCAACTTGATGCACTCTGCGGATTTGCCAAACTCGCTATCGAAAATAAATACCACGAACCGCAAATGGACGAGGATTTTATCATCGACATCAAAAACGGACGGCATCCCGTCATCGAAAAACAGCTTCCCGTAGGCACGCCGTACATCGCCAATGATGTTTATCTCGACCGTGATAACCAGCAGGTTATAATGATAACAGGTCCCAATATGAGTGGTAAGTCGGCGATATTACGGCAGACGGCACTCATCGTTCTTTTGGCTCAAATGGGAAGTTTCGTGCCTGCGGAAAGTGCCAAAATCGGGATTGTGGATAAGATTTTCACTCGGGTCGGGGCGAGCGACAATATCTCCATGGGCGAATCAACGTTTATGGTGGAAATGAACGAAGCGGCACTGATTCTCAACAATATTTCCGACCGTAGTTTGGTGCTTTTGGACGAAATCGGGCGGGGAACAAGCACTTACGATGGCATCTCGATAGCGTGGGCGATTGCCGAATATTTGCACGAGCATCCGTCAAAAGCCAAAACGCTTTTTGCTACGCATTACCACGAACTTAACGAGATGAGCGAGAGTTTTGCCCGCATCAAAAACTATAATGTTTCTGTTAAAGAAACGAAAGACAACGTTTTGTTTATCAGAAAATTAGTTCCGGGCGGAAGTGCCCACAGTTTTGGTATCCACGTGGCAAAAATGGCAGGAATGCCGCAATTTGTCATTCAAAAAGCGAATAAAATTTTGGCAAAATTGGAAGCCTCGCACGGCACGGAAAAGCAGTCGGAAATCTTGAAAAAAAACAGAGAACAGGAAATGCAACTCAGCTTTTTCAACCTCGACGACCCGCTTTTGGAAGACATCAAAAACGAAATCCTCAACACCGACATCAATACGCTCACGCCCGTGGAAGCCTTGATGAAACTCAACGAAATCAAACGGATGTTGGTGAAATGATTTTTGTCTGCACGTTTGATGTGGTTTGAGATAGTTTGAACGCTTCGCTGTTTGAAAAAAAATGCTACTGCAAACAAGATGCTTGCAGTATCGAACTCACTTTATAATTATTAATGCAAAAATACTATTTTTGTTCCAAGAATTTGATTAAACGAATGAATACAAAAAAGAAACGAATAGTAGGGATTACAGGACTTGTTCTCTTGCTTACTATATTTGTTGCCGGAGGCTCTATTTTGCGGAATATGGGAGCACTTGATACGGAAAAGGAACGAATGGAAAAATTCGGTGGGCTGCCTTACTACTCATCAGAGGGCGATGTTTTTGTCAGTCCCGAAGAATTAAAATTTTATCCCGAACGGACAACCGGCGGGAATGCAGGATTCGGTCGGTTTTTCAAGAAATCTCCGAATGCTCCTACGGCAGAATTACCAAAAGTGATGCTGAAAAAAAAGGATTTTGCGGTTGAACCGTCGGCGTATGCTTTTTATTGGCTCGGGCATTCATCAGCCATTCTGGAGTTGGACGGCGTGCGGATGCTGATTGATCCCGTTTTGGAAAATGCAGCTCCGTTCCCGGGCATTGTGCGGCGTTATACAGCTTCACCTATCAAACGAGGAGAATTACCGGATATAGATGCCGTGCTGATTACGCATGATCATTACGACCATTTAGAAATGGCGACAATACGCTCGCTAAAGAATAGTAAAGCCCTATTTGTCTGTCCGTTGGGTCTCGGTGCCCGTTTGTATGGTTGGGGAATCCCTAAGGATCGCATTACCGAATTAGGATGGGCGGAAACGGCAAAGATTGGCCCGCTGCAAATTACTTCAACGCCCGGAGTCCATTATTCCGGACGCGGCAGATCGGATCGTAATAAAACCCTTTGGACAGGATATGCCATAAAAGGAACGCAGAAAAATGTCTTCTGGAGTGGAGATTCCGGTTACGGCGAGCATTTCAAACAAATCGGTGAGCAGTATGGTCCATTTGATTTGGCTTGTGTGGAGATAGACGGATGGAATCCCGGTTGGCCAAATACACATCTTTTCCCGGAAGAAGTGATTTCTGTTTGCAAAGATGTGAATGCAAAAAAATTGCTGCCTGTACATTGGGGCGTATTTGATTTAGCCTTGCATCCGTGGGATGAATCTATCCGGAGAGTGGCGGCATTGGCTACTGCGGATAGTCTTGAATTAATCTCGCCGATTATGGGGGAGCGGATTGTACCGGGTGAAACCCCAACTCGCATTTGGTGGTAGGTCAAACATTGGGGCATAAAAATTTCCCGATAGGATATTTTTATTTTTCGATATTTTGTTACATATTTATTGTTTTAAAGATTTATTACATCCAATCTGTGCCGGATTTAAAAACGGGTGAGCAAAATGTTCATCAATTTTTAGGTTTTTGTCATTACCTTTTCTTCGCGTTGATGATGTGAGCCAAATGATGCTCGCAATGCCAAGCGTAAAGCCCGATGGTGGTTTTTAGTGAAATTTTCTCATTTTTTTCAGGGTGGAAATAGTGCTTTTCCAATTCGCTTTCGGTTAGGTTTTTCAGCAAATACACCCAACGAGCGTGCAATCCTTCCAATGTTTTCAGCGAATGTCCGACAGGAAAATTTTTGGAATCGGGGAGTTCTGCCCACAGGTTTTCGGCGTAGGGTTTTATGGTCGGCGTATCTTCCGTCAAGGCGAGTTTGAAGCGTATCAAAGCATTCGTATGGCTATCGGCACAATGGTTGACCACTTGCGCAATCGTCCAGCCGTTCGGACGGTATGTTTTTTCTAATTCATTGTCATTCAAATTCTTAACTTCGTCTTTTAGTTTCGACGGAAATTCCTCAATGGTTTTAATCCAATCTTCAAGTTGCTCTTTTCCGATGTTTTCGGGGCTTGCAAATTTCCCGATAGGATATTTTAATTTTTCAATATTTTGCTCCATATTTATTGTTTTTTAGATTTATTTTATCGGATTTAAAAACGAGCGAGCAAAATGTCTTTCAAT
>JAUNTM010000165.1 GCA_030538675.1 Capnocytophaga sp. | reverse complement strand
CGTGTTGAGGTTTGTTTTTTCTGCTCATTCAAATTATCGCGTTGGTAGCCCGCTTGCGTGGAAATAGTGATGCGGTCTTTCAAAAACGGACGGGCAAACGTCAAACCGATATTTTCCAAATCATTGTTAAAATAGGCAGCTCCAAAGGTTTGGTACGAAGGGTCAATGTTTTCATAAACAATGCCCAAAACTGCCCTGCCCAAGGTGTAATTCAAATGCGTGTCAAAGGCTTTGCTTTTGGAATGAGAACGTGCGTATTTTTGTTGGTCATCACTTAAAAAAGGTGTCTTTTCCTGGATGACGGAAAGGGCGTATTGGGTTTCTAAATTCAAATTTTTTATCAGAGTTGTTGAAAATTTTATTCCTCCCACATAGTTTGATTTCGGGGCGATACCGGTAGGAAGTTTTAGCGAATTTTCAGTATCCCAAGCATATAATCCGCTGAATTCTATTTTGTGTGTTTCTTTGTCAAGGTTGAATTTCAAAGCCGAACCATATCGTTCAAATACCGCAACTTGCCCTGTGTTATTATCACCTTCAACGGCTTTTAAAAGCCTGCCTCCCATAGCACTCAATGTTACTGCTCCTTTGGGGGTAAGCTCCAAACCAACTCCCCGGAAAGGATGTCCGTTGAGTGTATAAGGCGAGTACGAAAGAGCGTGGTCGCCTACGTATAATTTTATCCATTTGTATTTGGGGGCAATGCTGAACCGATTGAAATCAAACGGAACTCTATAGTTTAGTGCATTTCCCTGATTGGTAATAGAATAACTCACAGGCATTGAAAAGGTTAAAAAACTGAAATTCAAGTTTCCTGTAAGCAAGTACGTAAAAGTGCTTTTCTCGGAAGACGAATTGCAAAACATTCCGTCGGCATTAACGCCTCCACTGACTTTAAACGAAGGCTTTTTGGTCATCGATTCCAAATCAAAATCCTGTGAAAATGCCTCAAAAGGAAGGTTTAAAAAAATAATTAAAATATAAAAGTGAGTTGCTTTCATTTTTTAATTATTTTTGGACTTTTATATCACACAAAACATAAGAACTATTATTTTCAATTTGTACAAATTCCTTGATTTTGATGGCTCCCTTTCGTCCGTCTTGGGTTTTGAACAGTACTACACGAGGCAATGACTTACCAAATGACTGGACTCCTGCCGCCGAATATCCAATGGAAAGCCCTTCCAAAGGAACATCATTTGTCATCATATCAAAATCACTTTCGGTAAAATTCAGCCCGCAGTTGCAAATTTCTTGTGAATTGACAAAAACAGTAGATGTAGAACCTTCAATAGGCTGAAAACCAAACTTTTGCACTTCCGTAGGAGAGATAAATCGATTGCTTGCAAAGGTTTGATTATTTCCGTGAAAGACAATATCAATAAGCGAGGCGTTTTCCGGAGTGATTTCGTTTGAAAAGAACGATTTCCGAAGTTTTGTTGAATAAAAGGCGGCTATGTTCCGGGTGTTATGTGCATAGTTGATGCCCAATTTTACATTTTCTAATACGTAAATTCCGGTATTGGGATGTACCGTAATTTGTTTTTGTAGCGTTTGGCTTGTTTTTCCGTTAGATGCGGTAAGTGAAATGGTATAAATTCCTGTATTTCTGAACGTTACCTCCGGATTTTTTTCCGAAGATACGGTCGGCGTTCCGCCCTGAAATTGCCATTGGTATGACAAGGCATTTTTTGTTTGGTTTTCTAAAAAGATTTTCACAGGAGATTGATAATCATAATCTTCCCCTGCAGTTTGCCAAGAAAAATCAATTGTTACGGGAGGTTTCACTTCAATGATTTCAGAGAATGCCTTTTCTTCATAACCATTGGAAACCAACAGCGTTACGGCGTGTGTTCCCTCCTTTGAAAAAATAATATTCGGCGGATTTTTCCCTTCAAAGGAAGCAGGATTTCCATTTTCAAACCGCCACCGGTAGGTGAGGTTCTCTCCCTTGGTTGTGTTGGTAAATTTCACTTCTACCGGCGGAAAATCATTTTGTAAAATTTCTTTTGTAAAACCAATTTCAACAGCGTCTTTTATCTCAACTGTTTGTGTATAAACGGAAGCCTCTTCGTATTCATTTTTTACCGTAAGTTTCACTTGGTAAGTTCCATATTTAGAGTAGAGAACGGAAGTGGGGGATTTTTCGGTAGAAACTTGGGGCTCGCCTCCTTCAAATTCCCAATAGTAATGGTCGCCTCCCGAAGAGGTGTTCTGAACGTCCAAGTACACCGGCACGGATTGGTCTGCATTCTTGAATACTACTTTAAATGAGGCTTCTACAGGGATTTCTGTTTCGCGGTAACACGAAAAAAACATCAAAAAATAGATAATAAACAACGGATAACGCATAACAAGGGCTGAAAAGATTGTCAGAGGCAAATTTACTTATTTTCATACAATTAGCCAAAAAATAAGTATTTTTTTTACAACCATTTTTTTTTCTTTTTTTATAAATGTAACTTCTTTATCTTAGGTGTTGATTTACAGGGAAATCACTCTAAAAATAGATTTTTAAAACGGCTCTCAATTATTTTATGCTTTTAGAAAAACAGATGTATTATTCTACCGGAATAAAGTAATCCGC
>JAUNTM010000164.1 GCA_030538675.1 Capnocytophaga sp. | reverse complement strand
AAGATTGCCGTATTTTTTTAATTCGTTTAGTAACGGGTTCATTTCGTTTGTTTCATTTGTGAAGGCACAAATCTACTCAATTTCAAACAAACTGTTTTTCAGTTTCATTTTTAAATCTCCCCTCGCTGGCGCGAGCATCTTGCTCGTGCCACACCCAACAAAGATACAAAATTTTTCTACCGCATCAGAACTCCATTTTTCGCAAATCTTGTTTTCCCAACCTTTGCCGATATCCGCTCGGCAAGACACCAATGCAGTTCCGTAAGGTTTGAAATCCGTAAGTTTCGGTTTGATTTCCGTAAAGCTACGTATGTAAACATCGCTATCTTTGCAACATCAAAATCAACAAATTACACACAAGATGAAACTCATTTTATGCTCGGCATTTTTCCTTGCAAGCCTTGCAGGAGATGCACAAAACAAACCTCAAAAAACTGAAAAACAGACCGAAATGAAACAAACAAACCACACCGAAGAACAGCAAATCCTCGACCTTGTACGCCACTTTACGGATTTGTCAATCGCCCGAAATACGGCTGGAATGAAAAAATGACCCTCGGAAAACGTAACGGACAGTGGGGTATCCTTAGTTCCGTAGCCGGACGTTTTAATTAAAAAAAATCGTATAAAACTACAAATCTACATAAGGAAATCACGTTCAATTATTTAAAAAAATGAAAAAAACACTCTTTTTTATCATTGCAATACTACTCACTCAAACCATTTATTCACAAACAGATAAAAATAACAAAATGAAAAACGTACTTATCATCGGAGCCAGCGGAAGTCTTGCCAAACACGTTATTGATACATTGCAAAATGTTGATAATGTTCATCTTACATTATTAGCCAGAAGCAAAAACCGCATTGCCGGCGTAAACGATACCATCGGCACTACGGTCATTGAAGCCGATGTGCTGAAATACGACCAATTGAAAAAAGCTGTTGAAAATCAAGATATTATATACGTAAACCTTTCGGGAGATTTGGATACAATGTCGAAAAACATTATCAAAGCGATGAAAGAAAACAACGTAAAACGAGTCATCGCCATCAGTTCTATCGGCATTTACGAAACGCCTTTGAAGCCCATTTTGAAACCGTATCGGGCTTTGGCAGACAATTTTGAGGCTTCGGGATTAGACTACACCATTCTCCGCCCCGATTGGTTTACCAATGCCGACGAAGTGGAGTATGCCCTTACCCGAAAAGGACAGCCCGAAAGCGGTTCGGCAATTTCCCGGAAAAGCATTGCGGCCTTTGTGGCAACTTTAGTACAAAATCCCGAATTGTATGTAAAAGAAAATCTGGGAATTAGTAAACCGTAAGAAGATTTTTTATCCGAAAACAGAACCTCAATTCCAATTATTTGTATCTTTGACAAACCTAAAAATATATAATATGAGTACACAAGTAAAAGCCATCGGTACGGAAGCCCAAGGCACGCCGATGCACGAAATGACCATCGAAAGACGGGATTTGCGTCCTGAAGATGTAGCGTTTGAGGTGCTGTATTGCGGTATCTGCCACAGCGACCTGCATTCGGTACACAACGATTGGGGCAATGCCGCGTATCCGCTCGTACCCGGGCATGAGATTGTAGGACGGGTAACTTCCGTAGGGAGTGCTGTAACGGGCTTCAAGCCTGGCGATTTGGCCGCAGTTGGCTGTATCGTAGACAGTTGTCGCCATTGCGAACACTGTCAAGAAGGCGAAGAGCAATATTGCGATAGCGGTGTTACGTTTTCCTTTAACAGTCCCGACACAATTTCGGGAGGAATGACTTACGGCGGTTTTTCTAAAACATATGTTTGTGATGAAAAATACGTGCTTAAAATGCCGCCTTTCAACGATTTGGCAGCTTCCGCACCGCTTCTTTGCGCAGGAATTACCGTATATTCACCGTTGAAACATTGGAACGCCGGGCCGGGCAAACGCATCGGGATTTTGGGCATCGGCGGTTTGGGGCACGTTGCCATAAAAATCGCCAAAGCATTGGGGGCTGAAGTTACCGTTTTCACGACATCGCCGAGCAAAGTTGCCGATGCATTAGAAATGGGTGCCGACCGTGCCGTAGTATCGAGCGATACCGAACAGATGAAAAACTGCCCCAAACAGGATATGATTTTAGACACCGTTTCCGCAAAACACAATGTGAATACGTACCTGCATTTGCTAAAAGTCGACGGCGCTTTGGTCTTGGTTGGGCTGCCTGCCGAACCGCTGGAAGTCGCCTCGTTTATGGTGGTAAACGGACGCAAAAGTTTCTCAGGAAGCAACATTGGAGGAATTCGTGAAACGCAAGAAATGCTGGATTTTTGTTTCAAAAACAACATTACTGCCGATATCGAACTCATCAAACCCGATGAAGTAAATGAGGCTTTCGAACGCTTGGGAAGAAACGATGTGAAATATCGTTTTGTTATAGATATGGACGGATTGAAAAATTAGTTTGGAAATATCAAAAAATCTCTGTCGAAGCTTTTAGTTTTGATAGGGGTCTTATCACCCTTTATACGTAGGACTTCCCCTGCCTCGCCAACATGAAATTCAATATAGAAGTGCGGTTGCTTTTTTTGATGCGTACAAGCACCAAGAGACATGATTTATTTTCATCATTTTCTTTTTTTTCATGGCGTGCCCC
>JAUNTM010000163.1 GCA_030538675.1 Capnocytophaga sp. | reverse complement strand
TCCATAATAATTTTACACTCCCATTTTCCGTCCTACCTGACAAAAATACAAAAAACCTTTTCTGCCAAACAGCCCAATATTTAGCTTTTTCTGAATTAGCGTTTTCGAGTGTGGCGTTTATCGGTACGAGCAAGACGCTTGCGAGAGCGTGGCGAACATTTTCATTCGCTCCACTATTTTGTAAAACCCTTGTTTTCAGCCGTTTTTTCAGTAGTTCGCTTGTCCGATTTCCAACTGGTAAATTTTTCCGTCTTGGTTGATGTGGAATTTGAAGTATGCTTTAAAATCGCCCCAAGTTTCGGTGTGGAATTTTCCGAAAACGGATTGTCCGTTGTCTTCCACTTTGTCAATGCTTGTAAAATGTTCGTGTCCGATTGCTTCGGTTGAGAATTTTTTAAAATCCCGTGGATGTCCGTCATCTAACAGTTTTACATTGTCTGTAAAAAAGGAAAGCCAACGATTTGAATTTCCGTCTTGCAACGCTTCAACAGCCGATTTTGCGATGTTGTTTGTGATTTTATGTAAGTCCATTTTTGTTAATTTTTGATGAAAATGATTTTTGAATTTTTGCCTGCAAGCAACGAAATTGCAAACGGATGTAAAATTTCATTCATTAAATTGGTTTACGCCATTCCGCCGTTTACGCCGATGTTTTGTGCGTTAATCCATTTTGCTTCATCGCTTGCCAAAAACACAACGATTTGTACAATATCATCAGTTTCGCCAATTCTGCCGAACGGATTTAGTGATGCCAAACGGTCAATGGTTTCTTGCGATTTGCCTGTTGTGAACAACGCTGTGTTTGTTGGTCCGGGCGAAACGGAATTTACATTGATGCCACGACCGATTTCTTTTGAAAAAACCCGTGTAAGTTGCTCCACAGCCGATTTTGTGGCAGCGTAAGTGCCGTAAGTCGGTAGCATTAAACGGTTTACAGTCGTAGAAAAATTGATGATGCTTCCGTTGTTTGCCAACTTGGTGGAGGCTTCACGAAGCGTATTAAAAACGCCACGGACATTGATGTCGAACTGGCGTGTAAAATCTTCGTCCGTTGTATCTTTAATGAGTTTGGTAATCATAATGCCTGCATTATTTACCAATACATCAATTTTTCCGTAGTGGGCAATGGCTTTGTCGAAAAGCAATTTCACGTCTTCGGCTTTGCTCACATCCGCCTGAATGGCAATCGCATCGCCACCGTTGTTTTTAATCGCTGAAACTACGTTGTCGGCATCTGCTTTGCTTCCTCCAAAATTCACAATTATTTTGGCATTGGCTTCGGCTAATTTTTTTGCAATTGCTGCCCCAATTCCTTTGGAAGCACCTGTTACGAGGATTACTTTTTCTGAAAGATTATTCATTTTTTCTGTTTTTAAAATTATGGGGCAAAGGTAGGACGATTGGCTCATCCGCTTGTTGCGGGTAGTAAAGGATATGTTGCGAATTTTAAAGAATATTGTTTTTTCGGTATTGGGCAGGCGAAATATCGGTGTGTTTTTTAAAGAAATTGCTAAAATGTGCCGTTTCCGAAAAGCCCAATTTGTACGTGATTTCTTTTATGGATACCGATGAATTTTGCAACAACGATTTGGCTTCGGCAATGGTTTTACCGGCTATCCAAACGGCAATCGGTTTTCCTGTTTTGCTTTTAATGACACTGCTTAAATAGTTGGGGTGCAGGTTTTGTTCGTTGGCATAATCTTGAACCCTGAAAACGGTTTCCGCTTTGCCCGAACTCAAATCCCGATAATGTTTTTCTAATGACTGCTTGAACGATTTTACGATTTGCGAACTTCTGTTGCCTTCGTAAATCGGGTTGTAATCTTGCCAAAAATAGTCTTTGATTTTGTAAAGCAAAACAGCGAGTAAATGCCCGATGATTTTGTATTTTGAAGTGGAATTGTCGGCGTATTCCTGTTGGATTTGTAAGTAGATATTTTCTACCGACTGGTAAAAATCGTCTGTTACGATTTTCGGTTGCAGCGTTTCGGTTAATAGGAAAGGAAAATCCTGAAAAATTTCTTTGCCGATGTATTTTTTCAGAAATGTTTCGTCAAACGTTATCAAATAAACTTCTTCCATTTTTTCCCAACGAAACGTTCGGTAATTGCTCGGATTGGTAAAATAGATGGATTGTGGTTTTATTTCAAAAGTCTGTTCATCAATGGTATAGCTCCCAAATCCGTTTTTAATAAACAAAAACGAAAAATAATCCGGCCGGTAAGATGGCGATTGGTACGGAAGTTTAAAACCAACGTTTTTCAGGTTGTGGATAGTAAAATTTTCGGAAGTCTGTACCAAACCAACCCGCAAGTTTAAGAGTTGATACAAGTCATAAAGCGATTTTACTTCCGGATTGTCATTTACCAATGGCTTATTCATTTAATTATTGTGGGCAACAAAGTTAAAGGTTTTTATGGGCTTGCGATTGTGTTTTTATCAGTTTTTATTTGATTGTACTTTGCATGAAGTTATTTTAATCGTATAACTCTTCTCCTTTTCTTATTTTATCATCGGTCTGCAAGTCTGATAATGTGCCTTTTATGGTTTTATATATTCCTTTGATGTCGGTTGTTTTGTCTGTCTTTGTATCAATTACTTTAATTCCTACGTTAAATTCATCGCCAACTGCAAAATAATTAGAGGGCAATATTAAAAGTAAAGAAAATTAATACACTGAAAAAGCCTGAAAA
>JAUNTM010000041.1 GCA_030538675.1 Capnocytophaga sp. | reverse complement strand
TCAAAAAGAAATAAATTTCTTGGAATGCATTTTTTCGGAAAAGTACACATTGGCATCTTCGGCAGGAAAACGAAAAAAAAACAAATCGGAGGTTATTCCACAATAAGTTTTCGTACTTCATCTACACCTTCGCCCGTAAAGCTGACCTCATACGTGCCTTGTGGCAGATAGATATTGCCATCAACGGCTTTGGTCAAGACCAATTTCTGTAATTTTTTTTCATACATTACTTTACCTACATCCGATATGGTCAGGTCATACGTGAGGTAATTAAATCCTTGTGTGGCATTGTGTGTGAACAATTGCAAGGTTACACCGTCTTTGATTATTTTTACCGTGATAGGCAGCCCTTCGTTGCCCGAAAAAGCAGTAAACGTGATGGAAGGCCGCGTTGGGGTTGCCCACTGGCTCCAAGTGTTGCCCCATTGCGTTATGTGTTTGATGCGGTATTCATCATCAAGAGGAAAAAAATCATGGGCAATAATCGCTGCCCGCAATTGCCGCATGTATTTGACAGACGTTTTATAAAGCCCTCGTCCTGAGGTAGCAACTGTCATTTCGCCACTTTTGTCATCAATGTAAATGTCATTTACGCCGACATTGGGAATGTTTTTGGTGAACGGATGCCAGCTTTCTCCCAAATTGAACGAAATATACAATCCGGATTGTGTGCCAAGATATAGAATTTGTTCGTTGTTAGGGTCTTCTTTGAGTACATTGGCACTGCCGTCGGGTAGGTTTGTCCGTAGGTTATTCCAGGTTTTGCCAAAATCATCACTCATAAATACGAAAGGCTCTTGGGTATTGGCATCAACACTCCTCAATACAACAAATACTTTATTGCGTTGGTGTCGTGAGGCAACAATTCGGCTGACCATAAGTGGCTGCGGAAATGCGTTGTAAATAAGTTGCCACGACACCCCTCCATTTTTGGACACATGCACCATGCCGTCATCACTACCCGTGTAGATAAGTCCAAACAAAAAAGGTGATTCGGCAATGGCAGAGAGTGTTCCGTAGGCTTTATTTCCCTTTTTGTCGCCGTTGGTCAGGTCTTCCGAGATAGTCCGCCAATGCTCACCTTTGTCCAATGACATGTGTAGTTTGTTGCTCCCAACATACACAATATCAGGGTTTTGCTTCGATATTTCCATAGGAGCAGAGGGTCCGAAACGCAAAGCGGCTTTATCCTCAAAAACGTATGTTGTGCCTAAAGGCGACATCTCGTCCTGTTGTATGTCATAGCGATGAAAATTACCCAAACGTCCTGCGGTGTACGTGTTGCTTCCTGCCGAAATGACTTGCGAAGCCGAAGGCATCAATTTTTGCCAAAGTTTATTTTTGTACGACCAAGCCCCGTTGTTCCCCGCCACGAAAAGCGAATTTTCAGCCGTGTTGTAGGTAATGCGTTTGAAATCGGTCGCAGCAGAAATATTTTTTACAATCCATTGATTGTCATTGTTATATGAAATGTTTAATCCGTTTTTGTCGCTCACGAAAACAGACCCTTGCGGATGGATAGAAACATTTGTATAGATGTTGCCAAGCGACACACCGCTTATATTTTCCCATGATTTGCCTGCATTATTTGACTTTAACAAAGGATAACCGCCTATGATGACTTCGTTTTTATCTTTAGGATTGACAGCGATAGCGCCCATTAGGTTACCGTCATGGTAGTAGGTGTCGGTAAGCGGTTGTGGGTGTGTTTTTGTCCATGATTTTCCGCCATCGGTAGTCAGATATACCTGTGCCCCTATGATTTCTTTAGGAAGCATTCCCAGATAATTGGTAAGCCTTGCAGGCGAAGTTACATCGGCTTTTATCATGTTCTTGAGGTTTTGGGCAGAATATTTATGGCTTAACCCTTGCGTATGCAGATAAGCACTGAGTTTGTTGTCGTCAAGAGCTATAAAATCGGGCTTACCCATCGTACTGATGTCTTTTTCCGATAGGTGAATGCGTTGTGTTTTTTCTACGGAAGTGGTATGGCTTTTGGCAACGCCTGCCCGATTGTCTACAAGCGCGTATACAGTAGCGTTGTCGTATACGGCAAGCCCAATTCTACCTATAAAATCCCCCGAAGGGAAACCGTTATTTTGTGTTATTTTTTTCCAAGAATTGCCGTTGTCATCACTTTTGTAAACAGATGATTGCCGCCCGTAAGGATTGGTTTCCCATTGATTGTCATTGATTTGCCAGGCGGATGCGTATAGTGTATTGTTAGCGGATACGATTTGGATAATTCCCGTTCGCGTCCCGACAAAAAGTTTTTGCTGCCAAGTGGCGCCGTTGTCGGTGGTGCGGAATATACCGCGTTTTTCATCGGCTTGGTAGCGATCGCCCAGCACGCCAACGGTAATATCGCTTTTGTTCTTCGGATTGATGACGATAGACGTAATACGCTGTACGGATGGCAAACCGCCAAAATTCCATGTTTTGCCAAAATCATCCGAATAAAAAAGCCCGTAAGGAGTCCCGACCCAAATAAGTTTCGCCGCCCAATGAACCGCCAAGGCATCAATCTGCTGCGTCGGTTGGTTGTCAAAAAGAGGAACGAATGTTTCGCCACCATTTTGGCTGTGCCACAATCCGCCACCTTGCGGAGCGACGACCATCTCGAGAGCATTAGACGGATGGATGCTAAATCCGGATAAGCTGCTGCCTGCCGCCGGGTGGGTGATGCTCTCAAAAGGCGTTTCTTTTACCCACGAAGACTCCTTGAGCTCATCTTTCTGACGAACCGACAGCGGGAGCAACTCTTGTGCTTGAGAGAACAAAATAATTCCTACGGAAAATGTACATAAAACCAGTTTTTTCATACCAACGAACCTTGTTTGAGTGAATTGCAAATTTATAATTTTGATTTTGCATAGCCGAATGTAATTCGTTATTCTTTGTTAAACTTTGGTCGAGGCACAAACTTTTTTTTTAAAAATATCGGCTATTAATAGACATCGGGAACTTTTTCCGTTTGTGTTGTTGATTTTTCAGTAAATTTGTTTTCTAAATAAGAAAAATCATGGAGAAGCGATTGTTTTTATGTCTGTTAGGATTGGCTTTTGTAGCGGACATGTATTTTATTTTTCAAGGCGAATCATTGTTGCGGTTTTACACCAAACCTTTGCTGATGCCTTTTTTGATGTTGTATTATCTTACCTCAAGCATATCGGGGAAAATTGATTTTTTTCTGTACGCAGGACTGTTGATGAGCTTTTTCGGTGATTTTTTTCTTCTTTTCCACTGGGGGTTTGTCCCGGGGCTCATTAGTTTTTTGCTAGCCCATGTTGCCTATATTTATTGCTTCAAACGAAAATCGGCGGGCAGGCTTTCCGTAATGGCGACTATAGGCATCGGCTTGTACGCCCTTGTGATGATAGTACTTTTGTATCCCTATCTCGGCACGATGCAAATCCCCGTGATGGTTTACACCGTAGTGATTTCGACGATGCTTTATTGGGGCATTGCTGCCCGTCAGTGGTGGATCGGCATTGGGGCGATGCTTTTTGTCATTTCGGATACGGTGCTTTCGGTACATCTTTTCGTGCGTCCTTCGGTATGGTCAGAGATGTTGGTAATGCTCCTGTACGTGTCGGCTCAGGTGGCTATTGTTTTCGGCGTAAAACAATGGAACGCACGGGCTGCAACTTAATTTTGTTGTGTCGCATGCCATTTTTCTATACAAGCGTTCATTTTATTTTCTACTAAGGAAAAATCGGGCATTTCTTTTCCTAAATAAATAAAAGCTATAATGTAATTACCTGTAAATAAACTGTTTATGGAATGTTTCGTCAAGCGGTAATTCTCCCGCAACAATCGTTTGATGCGGTTACGGTGTACGGCACGCTTAAAATTGCGTTTGGGGACACTGACCAATACCTGCCATGAGGGTAACGTTTCGCACGGCAAATACAGCATCTTGAGCGGATAGCTTTGTACAGATTTGCCTTCGGCGAATAGTTGTCGTATGAGTGTCCTGCTACAAAGTCGTTCTTTCTTTGGGAGTACGTATTTTTTAAGGGTTTGGATAGACATTATTTTCTTTGTTGACGTCCACAGTAAGCTCTTCGGGGTCTATCACGATATGGGCAATAGCTTCCAACGGCGTGTCGATGACTACTTCGTAGGTAGGATATGCCCACCCCCACGCAGGAAGTACTTTTTGTTCGATATTTTTATAAGGATTTTCTTTTTCGCCAAATTGCAATCGTGATGGGATGTAATAATAGATTGTTTTTTGATTTTTATCCATGACGAACAAGTCCACGGGCATCGGCATACGCCCTATGCGGCGAAGGGTAATCACGGTTTTGCCCGCTCGTGAGCGTACGTTGTCAATGGCGTAATCAAGCGTGTGCGTAGTATCAATGAATTCGTTGAGAAACCAGCGTAATTGCATGCCCGAGACTTTTTCAGCGGTGCGGATGAAATCAATCGGAGTAGGGTGTCTGAATGAGAATTCTTTGTAAAATTGTTGTAGCGTTTTCATCACGTTTTTTTCTCCGATGATGTACGCCAATTGGGTTAAAAACAATGTCCCTTTGCTGTACGCCATTATCGAGTACGCAAAATTGGTGTCGTAGCGGTCGGCATGCGTGGTGGCAGGCTCTTCCAATCCCGACTGAACCAACCGGTAATAACTTTGGTACGCCCCGGCAAACGGATTTTTGTCAAATGTACCATCAAGCTGTTGTGTTGCCAAATCTTCTATAAAACTCGTAAACCCCTCGTCCATCCATGCATACGAAGCTTCATCGGTGGCCAGCAGATGCTGAAACCAAGCGTGAGCCAACTCGTGGATGGCAGTTCCCCGAAGTCGTTTGTAATTTTCGCCCCCGGCGATGAGCGTACACATGGCGTATTCCATTCCGCCATCGCCCCCCTGGATAAAGGAGTATTGTTCCCACGGATATTCGCCAACGATGTTGTTGAAAAACTTGAAAACCTCCACCATTTCAGGTTGGATTTTCTGCCAATTTTCATCGTATTTTTTATATAGAAAGTGGAATGTTCTGCCGTTATCAAGCGCGATTTTGTCATGCTTGAAGTCAGGGTCGGCAGCCCATGTGAAGTCGTGTACTTTAGGAGCGCTGAAGTGCCATGTAAGCGTTTTTGCTTTCGTGGGTTTGACTTTCACACCATCGTCTTGGTAACCATGTCCTATTTCATTAGGGTTTTGCAGGTAGCCAGAGCCACCGAGAACGTATTTTTTGTCGATAGTAATTTTCACATCATAATCGCCCCAAATACCATAGAACTCACGCGCGATGTATTCGTTGGCATGCCAGCCTCTGCCATCATAGGCTGCCATTTTAGGATACCATTGTGCCATCGAAAGAGCGACGCCATCACGGCTGTTGCGTCCTGTACGGCGTATCATCACAGGGATTTGTGCCTCAAATTCCATGTCAAAAGTAGCCGAAGTGTTGGGTAAAATGGGTTTGTCGAGCGTTACTTTGAGAATAGTCCCTTCTGTGGTATATGCTGTTTTTTTGCTATTGTGCGTAAGCGAAAGAACGTTTATATAACCTATTTCAGAGGGTTTGAGCGTTGCTATGCGGCTTTCGTACAGAGGGTTTTCTTTAGTGCCTTTGTTGATAGTCATGCGGCTGTCGGGGTCGGGAATGTTTTGAAGCCTGATGTCCATTTCGCTTCCGGGTTGGAAAGCATTGTAATACAAATGATAGAAAACCACACGGAGCGTGTCGGGCGAATTGTTTTTATAGACAATTTGCTGTGTTCCCGTATACCGGTAGTTTTCAGCATCTACCCGAATGTCCATGGTGTAATCTGCCTGTTGTTGCCACGGTGCTTGTTGTGCTTGTGCGCCGAAAGCCATGAAGGTGTATAGCGTTACTATTATTTTGGTATGATTCATAATTAAAATTGGATGTAAAACAGCAAATATAGTGATAATTTGGAAATATGAAAATGTGAAAGACAAAAAATGCCGTGAACTATTTTCCGTAAAAAAACCGCTCATTAGAAGCGGTTTTTTGTGTGTAAATAGGTTTGTTGCTTGTTAATTTCTTGATGACGAGGCTACTTTCAATCCCCAATAAACCAACATTGCCAATGAGCCGAGCGCTGCTACCAAGTAGGTACGGGCAGCCCACTTGAGTGAATCCTCTGCCCCGGCATATTCTTCTTGCGATACCATATTTTTATTTTTAAGCCAAGCCAGAGCACGGTTACTTGCGTCATATTCGACAGGAAGCGTAATAAAGCTGAACAGCGTAGCCAAGCCCATCATCACAAGACCCGCAATAGCCACATAAATACCAAGGTTGGAATTTGACGCTGCTGCCAAGGCAATTCCCCCGATGACTACCCAAGTTGAAAAATTGGAAGTAACACTCACTACAGGAACGAGCTTAGAACGCATCTGCAACCATTGGTAAGCCTCTGCATGTTGTACGGCATGTCCGCATTCGTGGGCGGCTACAGCGGCGGCGGCGGCATTACGCTGGTTATATACTGCTTCGCTGAGATTGACTGTTTTATTAGCCGGATTGTAGTGGTCGGTGAGCATTCCTGCTGTGGAAACGACTTTTACATCGCGAATGCCGTGGTCGGCAAGCATTTTCTCGGCTATCTCAGCGCCCGTCATTCCGTTGCGTAGATGTACCTGCGAATAATACTTGAATTTGCGTTTGAGCTGCCAGCTTACCAGCATACTTATGCCCATTATCAATCCTATCAATAAGTAATATCCAATCATAATTATCTAATTTTTTTGAGTTAATTTGTACCTTGTTTCACATCAAAAGTCTTGCCAAAAATAAAGT
Organism: Capnocytophaga sp.; assembly: GCA_030538675.1. Lineage (GTDB taxonomy): Bacteria > Bacteroidota > Bacteroidia > Flavobacteriales > Flavobacteriaceae > Capnocytophaga. The sequence goes on along the minus strand of JAUNTM010000041.1, from coordinate 13,379 downwards.
CTTTGTCATTTTGACAAGAAAATAAAATCCATCAAGGCAAAGCCTCTTGCAAATCAGTCAATTTCCAAACATAAATCTGTAAACGAACGCGGTTTCCGCATGAAATTTTGAGCGTTTTCCTTTCGGAAACAGCCCCAAATTTGCCGATAAGTTCTTGTGAAGGCTCTTCGTAATAGCGTGATGTACAAAGATAGTACGCATCCGAATGGGCGGGTAACGGACCTCTTAATTCGTTGATTTTCAAATATTGATGTTGGCGGTTGCGGTCGCTGATGACATACAGGCGGCTGCCGTTGGGTTGTGCAAAATAATAGTCAAAATGTGCTGCAGGAAACCATTGATAACTAATGACGGCCGACTCCTTAGGAATCTCGTTCGTGAGGCCGGACGACACCTCGTCCCACAACGCCATGTCGAGCGTAAAATCTTGCTTACCGATGCGGTCTTGTTCAGAAGGAATGGGCAAAGGGAGAAAACCTGTACGTATTTGAAGCAACCCGATGACAATGACCGATACAAACAAAATCTGTCCGCCTATCAGCATTCGCCAAAAAAACGTTGCTTTCGTTTTTCGAACCGTAGCAAAAACTGAAGCCGTGACCAAAATGAGACCAAAATACGCAGGGCCTGTCCAATGTGGTAACGTCCGATGGTACATCGCCATAATAAGCACAACCACGACCAAAGGCAACGAAACAGATAGCAAAAAACAAGTATAACGACTCGTTTTGTAATATTTTTGTCGAATTAAAACAACTGCCGACATAAAGATTAGTGCGGCATTAAAAGGATTATTATAAAAAATTTGACCAAAAAATTCAGGAAAAAAATGCTTGAAATTAGGGATGTAATTCCCAAAAGACACTCTTGCTTCATGATACGCTATTCCCGAATAAGGCGATTGATGGTTCCAAAGTAATACAGGAATAAGCAGAATAACACTGGCAATCAATCCGATATACAGTTGAGGTTTGCGCAATACCGAACGGTCTCTTGCCAAAATATATAGTGCGGCACCAACCCACAAGAACACAGCGTGATACTTCGAAAGCAATGCCAATCCAACTGCAACACCAAAATAGACCAATTGCGAACCCCGCTGAAACTTGATGTATTTTACAAAAAAAAACATCGCCAACAACCAGCACAAACTCTGAGGCGTATCGGGCAATATAAACACGCCCGTAATAACTGACCCGTAAAAAGAAGCCGACAGAAGCAAGGCTGCAATAATGCCTGCGGTCTTGTTTTTGATGAGAATCCCGATATGGTAGATGATAAGTAAATTAAAACTGCCGACAAACAATGCCCCAAGCCGAACGAAAAATTCATCGCGCAACAAGCCCCCCAGCGTAGTGCCCCATATAAGCCAACCCACCATCGGCGGATGGTCAAAATAAGCCCAGTCAAGGTAACGTGCATAAAGCGTATAATACACTTCATCAACGCCCAAATTGGTATACAAAGCCACCGGCAAACGCAATGCCAAATTACTTATAATAAGTACCACAATCGCATAGCGATAATGAAATACTCTTTTTATAAAAGAGGAAGAGCCCACGTCCATTCACAAAGATTTTGAGCATGCAAAGTAGCTATTCTTCTTAAAAATCACGCTCTTTTGATGTTATCAAAAAGATATTTTTTGATTAAATTTCAAATCATTTGGACTTAAAAAAACAAAAGAGGAAGCCCAAAGACTTCCTCTTTTTTGATAACATAAATAATGTTTTTGTCAGAAACTTTCTTCTTAGAAAATAGCTGCAAGGTCTTTTTTGTACTTAGCAAGCAATGCTCTTGTAAGACCAAGATTCGCTTTTGTAGAATCTACCGCTAAGTAGATAAAGTAAGAGCCGTTGGCAGAAACATCAATGATGTGGATTTGGTCAGTAAGAGTGATGAGGATGTCCTCGATTTTCTCTTTTTGGTCAAGTCCTAAAGCTTTCAAAGCGTTCAGCTTTGCTTTTACTACCTCGAGGTTGTAAGCAGAAGCCAATTGAGGGTCGAAAGTAGCCACTACGCTTTCTGCACCATACGACACACCCGATTTTACTTCGGTAACAGTTACTGCGATAAATCCGGGGACATTGTTCTTCATGTCTTGGATAAATTTGTCTAATACATTTGTCATATTTCTAAAATTTTATTATTTAATAACTAAAATACATTTCCACTAATTCTATCCATTGTCAAAGCAATCATGCCATACTTGGATGTGTCTTTGGCAAACGCAACAACGATATTCTTATTCGCCATCCTGTGAGCGATATATATACCGTCTTGAGAGCGAATAATTAGCTGTTGTACACTTCCGTTTGTAATACTTTTTGAGAACCTCTCAGCTATGTCAAACATTCCCCTCGATGCTTCGGCTACTGTCTCACTTTGTTTCAAGTTAACGGCATCAATTAGTTTTCCGTCACTTGCCAAGATGATGACAGCATCCGCCTGGGTAAATTCCATCAAGTATTCTATTCCGAAATTTTTATCCATTTTATTTCATCCATTTACATACGATGCAACTATCCGTCCGTGCAAAGTTAGACAAATAATCATACATGGTGAAATAATAGTTTAATTTTTTACATCATTTTATACAAAAAAAATACAGATACTCATCTTTCATTTTGCATAAAAAGATGCGAGCCGCGCTTCATTGGGAAAAAGAAGTTGTTTTTTAGATAAACAACGCCCTTTCTTCGTCTTCCTTCTTTTGAGGCATCGAGCGGATTCGAACCGCTGTACAAGGTTTTGCAGACCTCTGCCTAGCCACTCGGCCACGATGCCTTATTTTTTAATTAGGTTGCAAAAGTAAACTTTTTTCTTTACTTAGCAAACCTTTTGCGTTTTATTTTAACACTCACCGATGCTACATCGCCTCCTATGGGGGGATTTATTTTTGAAATGGAGAGTGTAAGCTGCTCTACCTTAGGTATTTCGGAGAATATCCGGTCGGAAATCCGCCCGGCGACATGCTCCAGTAATTCAGAACGTTTTGTCATTTCTTCTTTGATGATACGGTTGAGTTGGACATAATCTACCGTATCAGAGAGTTTGTCGGTTTGCATAGAGGCCGCTATATCGGACTTTACTTTTAAGTCCACCCGATAGTCGCTTCCTACAAGTGACTCTTCGGCAAGGCAACCATGGTAAGCGTATATTCTGACATCGGTAAGTAGTATTTCTCCCATATTATCGGTGTGTACAACGGCAATTGCTAATTCCTTGGAATAGGTCAATACCAATAGTAATTACGTGTGTGCCGGAGTTGTACGTTACCAACTCATTGAGCATCACTTGGTAGGAATACGCAAAGTAAAAATTGCTTTTCTTGAGCCCTGCCATGGGTCCTACGTTCAAGGGTTTGAGTATTTGGTCGTTCAAAAAACGATAATTGACACCTACCCAGTAATAATCCTCAAAATCGAGCCATCGGAATTTTACGTTCAGATCCGTAGACGAACGCCCGTCACTTTCGTATAATTGGTAGAACATGGAGGGCTCTATCTCGAAATCGCTGTTGCGGTAGCGTTTGTAACGATAACCGGCGTAGACTTGGTAGTTGCGTAATGCACGTGGTTCATTGATGGCGAAAATATCAATATCTTTATTCAGAATATTGCCTACGGTAAGATTGGCAAACCAACCTTTGTAGCGGTAAAGCACGCCTACATCAAAGTTGTGGTTGATGTTAGAACGGTTGTCCGTAACAGAAGGGTCTGTGATGGGTTGTGTGAATTTATCAATGTCAATTCTAAAAGAGTTTAACGCGTATGAGATACCAAACGACAGGAAGTGATTGTCATATCGGTCAAGCGTGAGGTGGTGTGCAAAGCTCACTTTTCCTCCCATTTGCTTGGTGTAGCCGTTTTTATCATTATAAAGCACCAGTCCTACGCCACTTCGTTCACCGATGCGTACATCACCCGCGAAAGATTGGTAGTCAGGAGCATCTTTAATGCCAACCCATTGGGTAACTCCACCAAGGCGCAGCTTGATGTAATCCCCTATACCTGCGTATGTTGAAGAAATCAAAAATTCGTTGTCAGCAAGGTATTGGTTCATCTGGGGCAGATGCATTTCTTGGGCTGCAACTTTATTGGCAAAGCAAGAAACAACGAATAGTAATAGTATCTTTTTCATTCGGTTTATTTTTATTACAAAAAAAGTATCAATATTTGAAACGTCAAACTAATTATTTGTATATCTTTTGTTTATCCAAATCAAGGGCAAAGCTACAAAGATTTTTGATACTTTCCATTCAAAATTATAATAGTGAGCCATAACTCGGATAAAGGTAAAAAATTTCTGACAAATATCACACTCTTTTTTGGGTTTTCCTAAGACTTAAATGTGTTAAATTGAATTTTTAACATAACCAAAACTTTTTAAGTGCTTTTGTCAAGTTTTTTTAGACAACATTAAATGTTTTGATTTTGCATTTTTGTGAATTGTGGTAAGCTTTTTGATATATTTGTCCTTGTTTTACAATTTAGGAATCAAATATGAAAAAGATTATAGTGTTACTCGGCATAATGTCATGTACAATTTCCTTTGGACAAATGCGTTTTTCGCAGCGGATGAAATATTCCGAACTGGCATCCCCCAAGGATAAACAGCTGTTTTTTATTGATTACTGGGCGACATGGTGCGGGCCTTGTATTCATGTAGCATCATACCTGACTACGATACAGGAGCAATTCCCCGATGAATTATACATCCTCTCGCTGACCCAAGAGAGTGTAGATGTCGTACGTCCATTTTTGGAAGACCACCCTACCAAACTGGCTGTAAGTCTTGATTATGACGGTGAAAACTTCAAAAAGAATACTGTCCGGGCATTGCCTCACGGAATACTGTTCAATGCCGACGGAAAGATTCTATGGAAAGGCAACCCCGCCAATATTACGGCTTCGCAGATTCGTAATTTTTTACGGCAAAATCGTAAAACTATCCCGATATATGATTTTATAACGTATTCATCATACGCGAATGAAACCGTGGAAGAAGTTACTTTCGACGGCGAATACATGCTGCGCCCGTCGGAGGTGCCTGCCGCTACTTACCCAATTGTAGAACGTCACGGAGAATTGACAGTCGTGCAGGGCTCTTTGCCTCAAATAGCATCGTATCTGCTCAAAGTCAGCCAGAAGCAAATACAATACCGGGGAGATGCCGCTACGTATACGCTTTATCTCAAAGCATCGTCCAATACGGCGACCGCCGAAAAGAAATTGGCGGCAAAAATACTTGAAGAAAATGGATATTCCGTTCGGGAAAAATCGGAAGTAGGAGAGGTGTATGATGTGAATTTCCCGGAGAAAGCGGCACGTTTTTGGAACGATGCGCAAATCAATTGGGGCGAATACAATTCCAAATTCTTGATTGCCGACAGCCAAGTCTCTGCAGATGATGTGTCGGCATTTGATTTCATGTACAAATTGTCGGAACTTACAGGCGTGCCTTTCCGGTACAAAAACTCTTGGGGTCTTGACCGTACCCGCCATGATTGGGATGTGCATTACAAATTTTTTGACCTGATGCAATCCAATCTTTCCGATTATGGTATTGAGATAATTCCCAATAAGGCATCTTATCCTATATATTATATAGAGTAAATGCGGTGTCGCGTGCAGATGATTGGCATTGGTCAAAATCATTTATTGAAATGGAACAATATCGGGGGGCTGGTATTCGAAGTTTTTGAGTTGGAAATCGCTGTTGCGGATGCCTGTCATTCTCAATACGTGGCTGCCATTTCCGGGGATATACGGGAAATAGGAAAACGATAAATGGACGCTGTTGAACGCTAAGTAATCATTAGTGATATAGAAGCCGATGCCGATTTTTCCGTATACATCATTTTGCAAAAAAGGCTTTGGCTCGCTACCAATAAATCCGATATCCGCTGCAAGGAATGGGCTGAAACGAAAGCCTAACCATTCAAATGGTGAATACGTCTGTGTCTGTGAGGAGAGTACGAGTTTGCGTGTGCCACGCACATAGTCGCTTTGGAATCCTTGTATGCCATCATTCCCGCCAAGGGTCAGGCGGTCTTTCTGGTAATTGCGGTTGAAGCCCGCCGTGATACTGAGTCTGAAGAATTGTCGCAAATACCAATCGCCCATTGAAAAAAGGTCGGAGAAGTAAATGCCTTCACTGCTGATGACGCTCTGCCGGGTATTATCCTCTGTAAAGAGACTTCCTGCCTGCATCGTAACGCCGAGATACCCTTTGTCCGTATATGCTGCACGAGAAAATCCGACACCCAGATACGGATATTGCTTATTGTTCTGAAACAGCATTCCTGAACTTATGAAAACAGACGTTCCCGTGCCAATATCCTCAATATCGCCATGCCTGAATATGTAGCGGTCTCGGATGTATTTTTTACGGCTGAATTCTATTTTTGAAATATATAAATCTTGGTCGGTAAAATAGTTCTCGTAATCGAGGTAAAAAGGTGGTTTTTCTTGATATTTAAGGTTTTTGAAGCGTGCCGATAGTATGAGGTTTGTTATTTTTTCCCTTTCAGGCCGTTTTTTTAAAATAGGGATAGCGTAGCCGCCATAAACATCAAATGACGTGGTTTGCAGAAAAGGCCGGTAGAGCCTGTCGGTTTGCTGTATGACTTCGTTGTAGCGATTCTGGTAGAACCCAATGCCTCCCGCCCACCGGGTATAGGGTGAGAAAAAAGTGCGGTGGATTGTCCATTGCTTGTCAAAATTGTCGTTGTACCCGAAGTCGTACATTACATTGGCATTTATGTACGTTCCGTATAGGTTTTCTGCTCGGTAAGCAAATCCGTAGCCGTTGTCATTTTCATTAAATTTTTGTCGGTAAGTTGCCGAAAATTCATGTCCGAGACCAAATATGTTGCGGTCTCGAGCCGTGAGTTTGCCCCGTGAGCCTGCAATTTGCCCGTCAACCAATATGCTCCAGCTGTCCAAAACCGTAATCTGAACATCCACCGAGTCCGGGCTGGACGCTACAGCCACAGGTTTTATCAGCACTCTCCGGATATAGTTGCGCGAGCGTAGCAAACGCTCCGTTTCCTTGAGTAAAAGCGAATCCATCGGCTGGTTTTCTTTGAAAAGCAATTGGGCTTTGATGGTAAATCGTTTGGTTTTGCCGTGCAGCAGATTTCCTATTTTGTCGATATTTTTTTGCGGTGTTACGGTGGTGTCTTTTTCGTCAAAACCGAAAGGGTCAAGCGGCATGATGTTGATATGGCGAATGATTTTGTTTTGAAACGAAGTGTAGTCAATATTACGTTCGGTTTCAATAGATTTGGAAGTTGACGAATGGTTTTTTGTTCGAAATATAAGTTTGTGCAATAGTTTGGTAAATCCTCGTTTTTTTGAATAAGTCTCGATGGATTGATACATTTGGTTTTCTTTATGTATGACGGTAGAGTCGGGGACACTTAGCTGTAACGTGTCTTGGGTTTGTGCCCCGAGCCACGCTGTTGTTATGCACCACGAGCATACATATATCCATTGTTCTACCTTCATATTTCATTCTTTTATAATATACGCTTGCTGCGATAGGAGGCTACAGCGTATCTGAATTCCGCTTGCGAGCAAAAAAATCTTTTAAGAGAGTGGTGGCTTCATCAGCCAATACACCACTGGCGACTTGCGTTTTCGGGTGCAGTTTTCCGCCCATGACCGTGTAGCCTCTGTGAGGGTCTGATGCACCATAAACCACTTTGGATATTTGGCTCCAATATAGCGCTCCGGCACACATCGTACAAGGTTCGAGGGTAACATATAGCGTGCAGTCTTTGAGGTATTTGCCACCGATATAGTGGGCTGCCGAAGTGATTGTCTGCATTTCGGCATGTGCTGTAACGTCGGTGAGCAATTCCGTCAGGTTATGTGCCTTTGCGATAATGTTGTTATTCGCTACGATGACCGCTCCTACGGGAATTTCGTCAGCTTCGAAGGCAAGTTCGGCTTCCTGTAATGCTTTACGCATGAAATATTCGTCGTTGAAAGGAGAAATCATAAAATGACATTTAAATTTTGCGGTAAAAATAAACTTTTTATACGGAAAAAATAGGAGTTGTAATCGGAAATTTGAAAAACGAATGTTGTTTCTGTTGCTTTTAACAAGAGGTTTTGCCTGAAATACAGAGGGAGGCTTAAAAAAGTAACGCATTTCCGTTCGATAGAAAATCCCGTGGTTTTTTCAAAAAAAAATTAAAATAGGATGATTTTTCCACGAACTTGTAGTATTTTTGGAACTTTATTGATTATAGGAAGGGATTTTATTTCTTTTCGAACTTACTACTATGAAGAAAGTACTTATCACCGGAGGTGCCGGTTTTTTGGGGTCACATTTGTGCGACCGCTGTATAGCAGAAGGCTATTATGTCATTGCCATGGACAATCTTATCACGGGCGACATTCGGAATATCGAACATTTATTGCCACATCCGAATTTTGAGTTTCAGCATTATGATGTTACCAAATTCGTACATGTGTCGGGCAATTTGGATTATATTTTGCATTTTGCTTCGCCAGCCAGCCCGATTGATTATCTGAAAATCCCGATACACACGCTCAAAGTAGGCTCCATAGGCACGTACAATCTGTTGGAACTTGCCAAAACCAAAAAAGCACGCCTGCTCATCGCTTCGACCTCCGAAGTGTACGGCGACCCTTTGGTGCATCCGCAAACGGAAGAATATTACGGAAATGTAAGCACCATAGGACCACGAGGCGTGTATGACGAAGCCAAGCGCTTCATGGAATCCATCACGATGGCGTATCATCGGTCTTACGGATTGGAAACTCGTATCGCACGGATTTTCAATACCTATGGAGAGCGCATGCGGCTCAATGACGGACGTGTCATTCCCGCTTTCATAGGGCAAGTGCTTCGCGGCGAAGACCTTACGATATTTGGCGATGGCGAACAAACCCGTTCGTTTTGCTATGTGAGCGACCAAATAGAAGGAATTTTCCGATTGTTGCTGAGCGATTACGCATATCCTGTCAACATAGGTAATCCTGAAGAAATATCTATTAATCAGTTTGCTCAAGAAATACTCGAGATAACAGGCTCAAAACAAAAAATTAACTATTTCCCTTTGCCGGAGAATGACCCTTTGCAACGTCAGCCCGATATTACCAAAGCCCGTGAAATACTCGGTTGGGAGCCTCAAGTAAGCCGCCGGGAAGGAATGCTCAGAGCGTACAATTATTTCAAGTCGTTGCCCAAAGAAGTTTTACTCAAAAAAGAACATCGGAATTTTGAGGAATATCTTTGAGGGAGGGAATAGGGGATAGGGAATAGGCTCATTCAATAAATCAATTTTGACCATTACTCCTTGTTTCCTATTGGTTATTCCCTACTTCCTCAATAAATCAATTATTGACCATTATGCTCTGTTCCCTATTGGCTATTGGCTATTTCCTATCCCCTATCCCACTACCTTGTTGACTCTCTGACAATCAATGATGTTTTAATAATTTCAGTTCTGAAATTTTCATTTTCGTCATCATTTTCGATATCTTCGATGAGCATTTGGGCAGCTTTACTGCCAATTTCGTTGCCATGCTGATTGATGGCGGTCATCGTAGGATAGGAGTTTTGGGCGAGAAAACCGTCGGCAAATCCGATAATCCCAAGTTCTTGTGGTATACGGATATTGCGTTGGTGTGCTTGGCGCATCGCTTTGGCTGCCAAGAATTCGTTGCTACACAGTAGTGCGTCAAATTTCTGATTGTCAAAATATTGTGAGATAATCGTATCGGTGTGAATATCTTCAATTTCTACGATAAGGTTTTCGTCAATATCCATTTTGGCGTCAGTAAGAGCGTTTTTATAGCCTTGCGTACGTAAATTCCCTACACTGATATAGTCGGGAATAGTCAGTAGCCCGATGCGTTGATAGCCTTGGTTGAGCAGGTAGTTGACGGCTTTGTAGGAGGCCATGGCATCATCGACAATGACTTTGTCGCAATAGATGTCTTGTGCGACACGGTCAATCATCACAAGTGAAAATCCTTGGTTGATGACTTCACGCAAATGATGATAATCTTTACGCTGTTGGGTTTCTTTTGAAAGTGCGATGATGAATCCGTCCAAATTGCTTTCCGTCAAAGTTTCGAGGTTTTTCACTTCCTGCTCAAACATTTCGTTGGAGAAGCATACGATGATATTATAACCTTTTTCGCTGGCCACCTTTTCGATGCCGCTCACCACGGTGGAGAAAAAATCATGGGCGATTTCAGGAATGATGACACCGATGTTTTTAGTCTTTTTGTTTTTAAGGCTTAGTGCAATACTGTTGGGGCGGTATTTGTGCAATTTGGCGAAAGCCTTTACCTTTTCTTTCGTTTCTTGGCTTATTTCATGACTGTTATTCAAGGATTTGGATACTGTCGAAACGCTGACGTTGAGCTCCTTGGCGATTTGTTTTATCGTAATTCTTTTTTTCATAAAAATATACTTGTTGTAGAATACGGGCATCATTGGTGCAAACATACGCTTGGCGTTTACACGAAAAATGTGGTCATTCCGTTGATATTAGCTTTGCAATTGTGTAAAAATACGATATATATTTCAGATAGCATTCTTTTTTAAACTTTCATTAAGAATTTAAAAGAGAAATGTTCGTTTATGACCTGAAATTTCCACATGGTTTGCTTACAAATGATAGGCGATGCTCGCCATAATCACTCTTGGCATCATGAAGATGCGGCTGTCGGAGATATAATAATCCGTAAAGCTATTGCTCCGTTTGAAACCTGTGTTCATCAGATTGTCAACGGTTATTTTGTAGCTCCACGCACTGTTTTCTTTTTGGTAGGAGAGAACGGTGCCGGCTATTTCATAACGGTTTGTCAAATTGGCAGAACGGTACTGGTGCGACGCGTATTCAAAGTTAAAAATAAATCCTTTGCCAAACGCATAATCTGCTGTAAACGAGAGTTCTCCGGTGGTGTACCGGTAGCGGTTGCCCGAAAGGGTGTAGCGGCTTAAATTTCTGCCGTAACTCACCTGTACCGTCGGGAAATTGTCAAAAAGCGTTTTGGCAGCAATTTTTGCGCCTGCGGTGTGGCTTCGGTTGGTTTCGGTCAGGAGGTTGATTTCCTGCTGGTATACAGCCCCCGAATAGTTTGCTGTCAGATTGTAATGGATATGGAAAATATTCTTCTTTATATTTCCCAAAAAAGACCATCTTTCATCTTGACCGTGTATCATTATGGGTGTCAGGTATTGGTTAACTCCCTGATAAACAACACTATTTCGGATGCCGTCAACTTTTTTTACGTAATTTGCGATGGCGTAAGCGGTAATGCCCCGGTAGGTTCTGCCTTGGCTGTACCGAAGCCGTAGGGAATGGTACAGCTCGTTTTCCAACGCTTCGTTTCCTCTGAAAACGCTGTTGTACGACTGCAAATAAAAGCGGTTGGCAAGGCTTGGCACATCGGCGAAAGCGGTATTCAGGCTGTAATTGAACTGTAGTTTTTTCAGTTTTCTGAAATCGGCTTTTATCTCCAAATCAGGGAGGAGAATGATTTTATTTCTCTCTGTATTTGTGTCTTGATTACTTGTTTTCCATGAATATCCGTGAAGATACAGCCCTTGCTTGAAGGTCATTACGCCTCTGCGGAATTTGTAATCAACCCCTGCGTGGAGGTCGTTTAGGCGGAAATTGGCATCGTTGCCAAAACCGCTTCCCGAAAAATCAGCGAAAGTTTCATCGGTTAATTGCTGCCGGTCGTGCGTGGTAAAATATCGGGACGAAAACGTATTTCCTGCCGTAAAATACAGGTGGTGGTTTTTGTGGAACATCCAAAAATGTTTAAAAACGGCTTCGGCGGTATTTTTCTGTGTTTCTTTCGATTGGAGAAGAATGTAAGACGATTGGTTTACCCAAGGGATTATTTGTCCGAGCATCGGACGGCTGGTCTGCCAGCGCGTGTCGGGACGGTTTCGGTCATAGGTATAGCCTGCGGCAAATGAAAAAATGTGTTGTCCGGAGTGATTCCGGTGCCATTCCGCATTTTGGCTGAAATAAACGGAATTCATTTTTTGGGCGGTCGCAAAAATAGTGCTTTCCGTTTCGGTATCTGAGCGGATGGCGTTCTCGTCGGAGCTTTTCGTTTTTTTGAACTGGCTGTTAAAGTGCCATTGTTCCCTTGCATTGGGAAGGTATTCAAGGGTCAGCCTGCCGATGCCCATAAGGTTGTCGGTGTCGGAAAGGTTGCTTTTATTTTCGGTAAAACCACTGTATTGGTTGACGGATTTTTGTGCTGCTTCATCATCAGCATGCGAGATAATGACATAGCCGGCAACGGTTGCTTTCCGTCCTGCTTCTTGGGTGATGTTGATAGCCCCGAATCGGTTTTGGCTGGCAGTCAGGTCTTTGTCGCCCAGAAAGCGGAGGAAATCGTTGTCGGACGAGCGTATCGGGTTGTTGCTTTTGCGGAAAACAGGATTGTTGCCGCCGCTGAAATTCAGGTAATCATTATACGTGAAAGCCTTTTGTGCCGTGTTATTGGCGTCGCCTATGAAGTTGGCTTTCGTCTTCGGGCTGTAATAGAATAGTTTGCTGTTGGCTTGGTAATAATCCCGGTTGCCTTTTCCGGCTTCGAGGTTTCCGAATACGAAATTTTTCTTTTCTTCGCGTAGGGTAATGTTCATCGCAATTTCGTCGCTGTTGCCCAAGTTTTTCAAGAAAGCGATTTTGTTATAATTTTCCAAAACTTCTACTTTATCTACGGCGTCTGCCGGAATGTTTTCCACGGCAAGTTTGCTTCCGCCGCCGAAAAACTCTTTGCCTTCCACGAGCATTGCCGATATTTTTTGTCCTTGTACGGTAACGTTACCGTCTTTATCGACTTCGATGCCCGGCAGTTTGTTGAGGATATTTTTCAGTTTGCGTTCGTCGCCCGACATAAATTTCCGGGCATCGTAAATGGTGGTGTCTTGCTTGAAAACGATGGGTGATTCAACCACCACTTCGTCCAACAGCATTTCGCCTTCTTGCAAGACAATATCTTTTTTGTTATTTTCAGAAGGCTGATAATCAAAGGAATATTGCCGAAAACTCATGTGGCTTACGGTAATGCGGTAGGTGGTTTTGCTTAATTTGAGTTCGTATTGTCCGTTGCGGTCGGTGATTGAAAAACGCATGGTTTGGGTACTGTCTTTGGGCTGTGCGATGACACTTGCCGAAACGACAGGGTTTTGCAAGCTGTCGCGTACCGTACCGCGAAGAATTGTTTGCGAGAGGCACGGCAGTACACCGAAAAAAAATACTATGGAAAATACGGTTTTGTTCATAAAAGGCGGCTATTTTCCGGCTCGTTCTCTTTGCCGTTCTTTTTCTCGTTCTTCGTAACGTTTGTATTGTTCTG
>JAUNTM010000040.1:12227-20309 GCA_030538675.1 Capnocytophaga sp. | reverse complement strand
TTTCTACTCACACATATTCCGTTGGGGTCATTCCGAAAACGCTTTTGAAACATTTCGAAAAATAAGCCGGCGAAGAAAAACCGGTTTTGTAGGCGATTTCGCTGATGTTCCATTTGTTTTCTTTCAGCAGAAACGTCGCTTTGCCAAGCCTGAAATTACGGATATAATCGGCTGGCGAAAGCTGTGAAGATTCTTTTATTTTACGATACAAATGCACCCTTGAAACTGCCATTTGGTCGGCAATAAACTCTACCGAGAGTTCGGGCGAAGCGTATTTTTCTTCAAGCACGGCAACAAATTTTTCCATAAACGCATTGTCTTTGCTTTCGCCGGATTTGGCAGTTACTATTCCGGGGGTGCGTCCGAGTTGGGTATCTTCGGCAAAGCGTTTTTGCAAACGTAAGCGTTCTTGCAGCAACTGGATTATTTTTACTTTGAGATAGTCGGTGTTGAAAGGCTTTCGTATGTAATCATCAGCCCCTTCAAAAATACCTGCAATCTGCTGTTGGTCATCGGCGAGAGCGGTGAGCAATATCACGGGCAAATACGGCATTTCAGGGCTGTTTTTCAGAAATCGGCAGAGCTCAAATCCGTTCATTTCGGGCATCATCACATCGCTTACCACCAATGAGATATCGTTGTTTTCGATAACCCCGATGGCTTCATTGCCGTTTTGGGCGGTGTGGACGGTAAAAAGTTCCGAAAGTTCGGTAACGAGATAATCTTGTACATCGAAATCATCTTCTACTACCAATACGGAAAATTCTTTGTACGATTTCTGTAATAATCCGGCAATATTTTTTTCATCTATCGAATGGATGGTTTGTTCCACTTGTCGGGCAATATTGCTTTGCGTTTCGTTTGCCGATAGATTTTTCGGAAGCGTAATGGTAAAAATGCTTCCTTCGCCAAGGGTACTTTCTACGGAAATCTGTCCGCCGTGCAACAGCACAAATTCCTTGCTCATATTCAGCCCGATGCCTGCCCCCGAAGCCTGCCCGTCTTCGGTGTAAAACCGCTCAAATACCAAATCTTGTTTTTCTTTAGCGATTCCGCAACCGCTATCTTGGACGATAATGTGTACTTCATTTTCTATTTCTTTGATTTTTAAAGAAATAACACCGCCTTCGGGGGTGAATTTAAAGGCGTTGGAGAGTAAGTTGACAAAAATTTTCTCGATTTTGTCGGCATCAATCCACAATTGCAGATGAGGCATTTCCGACGAAAGTCCGTAAGTGATGTTTTTTCGTTCGGCAAGTTCGTCAAACATGGATTTTACATCTTCAAGAAGCAAAACCAAATCCGTTTCTGAGCGATGAAGTTGCAGATTGTCATTTTCCACTTTTCGGAAATCGAGCAATTGGTTGATGTAGCGTAGCAACCGCTTCGAATTTTTGTGCATCCGCAACAAATTAGTTTGCACACTGCCCGGATGCGGTTGTTTTAACAAGGCTTCAAGCGGACTGATAATGAGCGTGATAGGCGTGCGTATTTCATGCGAAATATTGGTAAAAAAACGAATTTTCTGTGCCGTAACTTCCCGTATTTCTTCATTTTTCTGTTCCAGCATTTTGTTCTTCTGAACTATTTTTTTATTGATGATGAAAGCGTATACGGCAAACATCACCACAATTCCCAACAGCAGCAATATCGTAACCAATGAGTAACGCATGGCGGTAAATTGGTCGTAAATCCGGTTGAGATTCGTACGCTGTTGTTCTATTTTGGTTTGGTAAGCGATGAGCCTGTCCGATTGGGTAAGCAGCGAAGAGGCTGTTTTCTTGTCAATCAGCGTAGTAGCGAGCGTATTGTGTTTCTCAACAGCTTCGCCCCTAATGATTTTGACAGCGGTACGAACTACCTCATCACCGCCCGTAGGATACAGAAATGATGCCGCCAACTCCCCACCGGCTACGGCTTCCAGTCCGGCATCTTTGCCGAAAGCACCGTCAACACCGATGAATTTGATTTTGGTAAGAAGCGTGCTGTCTTTGGCTGCAAAAGCACTACGAGCCCCCATTGCCATTACGTCATTGTGTGCATATACCAAATCATATTGATGTAAGTCGGCGAGTAAAGCGGTTTTTTCTTCTGCTATGTTTTGTCGCCAATTACCATATATATAATGTATGTCGAAATTTTTGGAAGCGTCCAATCCGTCCATAAAGCCGTCGTGCCGCTCTCTGGCCGGCGAACTGCCCTCTGTACCAAGCACTTCAAGTATCGTGGCGTTATCGGGAAGCAGTTGGCTGATGTATTCGCCTGCAAGTTTGCCTATTTCGTAGCTGTTGCCGCCGATGTACGAAGTGTATTTGTCCGAATTGATTTTGCGGTCAACGATGATAGTCGGGATTCCTGCCTCAAAAGCTTCGACAGCAACGGGCGTCAGTGCTTCGGTTTCGTTGGGCGAAATGACCAGCACATCAACTTTTTCGGCAATAAGTTCGCGTATTTGGCTTATTTGCAGATGATTATCTTCTTTTGCGTCTTTGATAATGATTTCCAGATTGTCATAATTGGAAGCCTCGATGTTCATTTCAACAAACATAGCCTGCCGCCATACGTCATCGGTCATACATTGCGAGAAACCGATAGTGATTTCCTTGTCATGTACTTCCTGCCGGCAACCAGCCACAACCGCCGCAAAAATAAATAAATACCAATACCGTTGCATATTCTTTTTCTGATGACTACAAAGTTACGTTTTTTTCCACAACCGATAATCTTACCGATTTTGAAAATTTAGGCAGTAAAAAAACCAAATCGTATTTCTTTTACTTTCGAAAAGCAAGCAATCGAATTTTCCGCGTTAATAATCTGCTAAAAGAGTTATATTTGATTTAATTAGTTTAATCGGTATTAAACTAAATAATACATTTGCACCGTTCTAAAGTAAAGCAATGGTTTTCAAAAATGATTGTTTTTTTTTAATATAAAAATTATTTTATTGAAAATCAGAATGATATGTAACAAATGATAGTGTTTTACAAAGAACAATAATTATAAAATGAAGAAAAATGATAAAACTATTAGAAGATGATTTAATGCAGGAGCTGGTTAATCTGAACGTAACAAATCTCGGACTCACCCCGATTGCAGCTCAAATTCTGGCTTGCATCAAGTCCGATTTTAAGAATGAAGGCGTTACTTTTGACCAATTACAAGAAGTACTTGACGTAAGCAAAGGCTCGATTTCGCTCAACTTAAAAACCCTGATTTCAAAAGGAATTATCCTTGAAATCAATAAATTCAACGACCGCAAACGCTATTTCGTCATCAACCCCGAGTTTTCAATAAACCGCATCAGAGAAGTTATTGAAAAATTAGAACACGAAATAAAGGTTTTCAGCCGTGTCAATGAATGTGCCAATAGAGAATGTGATGCAAATCCCGATTTTCTGAAAAAAATGAAAATATACAAAGAACTTTCCGATAACATTATACAATTACTTAAAGAATCACTTTTAAAATTAGAATCTATATGAAAAAGATTTCGTTTATGGCAATTTCGGCACTACTCGTGCTATCCTGTAACAATGCACCCCAACAGCCAATGGGCGGTGGTGCAAAAACATATCCGGTGGTTACCGTTACCAAACAAAATACGACCGGACAGCTCACTTATCCTACTAATATTGAAGGTATTGTAAACAGCCCCGTACAAGCCAAAGTGTCGGGCTACATCACTCAAGTTTTGGTCGATGAAGGACAAAACGTTACCAAAGGACAACCACTCTTCCGTCTTGAAACGCAAGCTCTTTCGCAAAGTGCCGCTTCGGCAAATGCTTCGGTACAAGCCGCTCAGGTTGAGGTAGATAAACTCATTCCGTTGGTGGAAAAAAACATCGTAAGCCCCGTACAGCTCGAAACTGCCAAAGCCAACCTCGCACGCACCAAAGCGAGCTACAATGAGGTAGTTGCGAATTTGGATTATGCCGTCGTCCGTGCGCCTGTAAACGGTGTGGTCGGGACGATTGCTTATCGCGAAGGAGCGTTGGTAACCGCCAATAATACCGTACTGACCACCGTTTCGGACGTGAAAGATGTGTATGCGTATTTCTCGATGAACGAAAAAGAATACCTCAATTTCCTCGAACGCACACCGGGAAAAACCGTCAAAGAAAAACTCGCCAACTTCCCCGAAGTATCGTTGCTGTTGGCAAATGGCACCACCTATTCCCACAAAGGGAAAATCAACGCTTCTACAGGGCAGATTGATGCTGCTACGGGAAGCATGCAGTTCCGTGCCACGTTCCCCAATCCCGAAAGATTGCTGACCAATGGTAACAGCGGAAGCGTTATCATTCCGCAGGTGTATGACAATTCGCTTATCATCCCCGAAATGGCAACTTTCGAACAACAAGGCGTGGTGTTTACCTATAAAGTAGAAAACGACACCGTAAAGCAAGCCGTCGTCAAACTCAAAAGCCGTGCCAACAACTTGGCAGTTATCGAAAGCGGACTTAACGAAGGCGATGTTGTTATCGTTCAAGGACTTAATTCGCTCCGAAGCGGAATGACCGTAAAACCGCAACCCGTAAAAATGGACAGCATCGTAAACGCAATTAAACCGATAATGTAAGGGTAGGTTTTAGGGAATAGCCATTAGCCAATAGGGAATAGCCATTAGGAAAAAAGCCTGAAAGGCTGGCTCATTTCAGCCCAATGTGGCAACGTTGGGGGTGTAGAGGTGAAAAAAGCCTGAAAGGCTGGCTCATTTCAGCCCAACGTGATAACGTTGGGAACAACGTTGGGAAATTCCAAAAAATCAAACGCCGAAGGCAATCAAACAATATCAAATGCCGAAGGCAATCAAACAATTTTCAAATTTTCAAATTGTCTCATTTTCAAATTTAAAAATATGGTCAAACTATTTATCAACAGACCCGTATTATCGACCGTAATTTCGATACTTATCGTGATACTCGGTATCTTGGGACTAACGGCACTGCCGATCTCCCAATATCCTGATATTTCACCTGTTACGGTAAGCGTTTCCGCTAATTATACAGGGGCAAATGCCGAAACGGTGCTTAAATCGGTTGTCGTGCCGCTTGAAGAGCAAATTAACGGTGTGGAAAACATGGATTACATCTCCTCCACCGCTTCAAACGACGGTTCGGCGGCAATTACCGTTTATTTCAAACAAGGTACCGACCCCGATATCGCTGTCGTAAACGTGCAAAACCGCGTGGCTCGAGCCAATGCCATCTTGCCGAGCGAGGTAACGCAGGCAGGGGTTATCACTCAAAAACAAAACACAGGAGCATTGATGTTCCTCACATTCTATTCCGAAAATCCGGATTTAGATGATATTTTCGTACAAAACTATATGAATATCACGGTAATACCTGCCATTAAGCGTATCAGCGGCGTGGGTGATGCCAGCGTATTCGGTGCGAAAGATTACTCGATGCGGATATGGCTCGACCCCGAAAAACTCGCTGCCTACAAGCTCAATCCTGCCGAAGTTACGGCTGCCATTGCCGACCAGAGCCGTGAAGCTGCTGCCGGTACACTCGGGCAAAACAGCGGAAGTACCTATGAATATGTGATTAAATACAAAGGTAAATTCAACGAAGTTTCGGAATACGAAGACATCGTGGTCAAAGCCTTAGACGGCGGACGCGTGCTTCGGTTGAAAGACGTAGCGGAAATTGAATTAGGGGCACTCACCTATACTTCGGTGGCGAATAACAACGGAAATCCTGCCGTCTCAATGGGGATTTTCCAAACCCCCGGCTCAAACGCACAAGACATCATTGTCGACATCAAAGCCTATCTGGAAGAAGCCGAAAAAGCATTTCCCGAAGGGGTTAAATATGTGATAAATTATGATACGAATGAGTTTCTTGACGCTTCGATTTCCAAAGTGGTTACTACTTTCTTGGAAGCCTTTTTGCTCGTATTCATCGTGGTGTACATCTTCTTGCAAGATTTCCGTTCCACTCTCATTCCTGCCATTGCCGTTCCGGTATCCATCATCGGTACGTTCTTTTTCTTGAACCTTGCCGGATATTCCATCAACATGCTTACGCTCTTTGCGTTGGTACTCGCCATCGGTATCGTGGTCGATGATGCGATTATTGTAGTGGAAGCCGTCCACGCCAAAATGGAACAAACCGGACAGAAAGCCAAAAGTGCTACCGTAGAAGCGATGCACGAAATCACAGGAGCGATTATTTCCGTAACGCTCGTAATGGCGGCGGTGTTCATTCCGGTAACGTTCATCGGGGGTACAACGGGGGTTTTCTACAAACAGTTCGGTATCACGCTCATCATCGCGATTGCTATCTCGGCAGTCAACGCCTTGACCCTCAGCCCTGTACTCTGTTCGTTATTTTTAAAACCCCACGGTGATAAAGAATACGAAGAAAAATCATGGTTGGGCAAGTTTTTCCATAAATTCAATATCGCTTTCAATGCCGCTACGGCACGCTACGGGCAGACGTTTACGTTTTTCCTACGCCACAAGTGGGTTACGCTGGTACTTTTCGTACTTGCCGGGGTTGGTCTTTACTATGCCAACAGCAATATGAAATCGGGCTTCGTTCCTACGGAAGACAACGGTATGATTCTGATGAATGTCGAACTCATTCCGGGTGCATCCATGGAGCGTACTGCTGCCATTATGGAAGAACTTCAGAATAATGTACGCCAAATTCCGGGCGTGAAAGCCGTAACCTATATTACCGGGCGAAGCCTTATTTCGGGAGCCGGTAGCAACTACGGTATGGGCTTCCTCCGGTTGGAATCATTTGCCGACCGTGCCGACCACCCCGAGCAGACGGTTGAAAATATCTTGATGCGGGCATTTGGTGCTGCAGCCGGTATCCGCGATGCACAGATAATATTCTTCCAACCGCCGAGCATACCGGGCTTCGGTATGAGTTCGGGCTTTTCCACCGTATTGCTCGACAAAGCAGGCGGCGACTTGCAAGAGCTGAATACCACGACACAACAATTCGTCGGTGCGTTGATGCAGCGTCCTGAAATCCAATACGTTCAAACTTCATTCAACGTAAACTACCCGCAATATGAGATGACACTCGATGTAGAGCGTGCTTCACAGTCGGGCGTAAGCGTGAGCAGTATCCTTTCGGTGTTGCAGAACTACATCGGGGGCGTGTATGCCAGAGATTTTACCAAATACGGGAAGCAGTTCCGTGTAATGGTACAGGCGCTTCCTGATTCGCGTAAAGACGTACAAAGTCTTGACGGACTGATGATTAAAACCGCTACGGGCGATATGGCTCCGGTGTCGCAATTCGTAACTTTGGAACGTACTTTCGGACCTCAGAGTGTGAACCGTTACAACCTATTTACTTCGGTGGCGATGACAGGTGCGAACGCTCCGGGCTACAGTACGGGTGATGCCCTAAAAGCCTTTGATGAGGTTGCCGCCGAAGTTCTCAGCCCTAATTACGGTGTTGATTATACGGGACTTACAAGGGAAGAACGCACCGCAGGCTCACAGACTATCGTGATATTTATGCTCAGTTTACTCTTCACTTACTTCATTCTTTCGGCTCAATACGAGAGTTATTTGCTGCCACTCGCGGTGTTGCTTTCATTGCCGTTCGGTATCATGGGAGCGTATTTCGGGCAATGGATATTCGGTTTGGAAAACAATATTTACTTCCAGATATCGCTCATCATGCTCATCGGTTTGTTGGCGAAGAATGCCATCTTGATTGTGGAATTTGCCGTGCAACGGCGACAACACGGCGAAAGCCTTTCCCGCTCGGCAATTAACGCTGCGATGGCTCGTCTGCGACCCATTTTGATGACCTCGTTTGCCTTTATCGTTGGTTTATTGCCGCTGGTATTCGCTTCGGGCGTGGGAGCTGCCGGAAACCGCTCGGTCGCTACGGGTGCCGTTACGGGATTGCTCATCGGTACATTTATCGGGCTGATTGTCATTCCGGTACTGTACGTGATATTCCAATACGCACAAGAAAAAGTGTCAAAGCGAAAAAGAGTAGAAATATAATTGCCTTCGGCGTTTGAAATTGTTCGATGTTGTTTGAAATAATTTGATTGCCTTCGGCGTTTGAAATAGTTTGATGTTGTTCGATATTG
>JAUNTM010000040.1:0-12217 GCA_030538675.1 Capnocytophaga sp. | reverse complement strand
CTAAATCAAACTAAATCAAACAGCGAAGCTATCAAATTAAATAAAATATTGTAAGCAAGAAGACGGTATTTTCCGTAAAATGACAATGCATACGAACATAGAACTATGGAATCTGCCGTCGGATTGCTTATCTTAAAAAATATAAAAATGAAAAAATCAATTCTTAAAATTTCGTTGGTTGCCGTATCGGCACTTGTCATCGCTTCGTGTGCAGGACGCAAGGTGTACGAACGCCCCGAAATCGTAAACGAAAATCTGTACCGCACGGACAATCTCCCTACGGACAGCCTCAGTGCCGCTGCCGTATCGTGGAAAGACGTTTTTACCGACAATTTATTGCAAGGTTACATCGGACAGGCTCTTGAAAATAACCTCGACATCCGTATGGCGTTGCAGAACGTAGCGTCATCGCAAGCGTATTTAAAACAAAGCAAACACGCTTTCTTGCCGACGCTTTCCGTTTCGCCAAGTTATACCTATAATACGGCATCGCTCAACACCCAATTCGGAGCTTTGATTGGACAACGGACGCACTTACGCCAATGGGATTTGACAGGTTCGGCATCATGGGAAGCGGATATTTGGGGAAAACTCAACGCACAGAAAAAAGCAAGCTACGCTTCGTATTTGGGAACGGTTGCCGCCCACCAAGCCGTAAAATCGGAAATCGTAGCAACTCTCGCAACGGCTTATTATCAGTTGCTTATGTACGATAAACAGCAACAGATTCTCGAAGAAACCATCGTACTCCGCAAGCAGAGTTTTGAAACGACCCGCTCGCTGAAAGATGCAGGTTCCACCACCGAAGTTGCCGTTCAGCAAACCGAAGCCTTGCTCTACAATGCCGAAGCCCAGCTCATTACGACCAAAAACGCCATCCGTGCGTTGGAAAACAGCATTTGCCTGTTGTTGGGTGAAGAACCGCACGCCATTGAGCGAAACCGCTTGGACAGCCAGCAATTCCCCTCGGCATTCAATCAAGGATATGCCGTGAGCCTGCTTGAAAACCGTCCTGACGTGATACAGGCAGAATACAGCCTGATGAATGCTTTTGAAATGACCAACATAGCACGAGCCGCATTTTATCCTTCGTTTACGCTTTCGGCAAGTGGCGGATTTACCAGTATCGATTTTGACGAGTGGTTCAGTTCACGTTCCATATTCGCTTCATTAGTCGCCGGACTGACACAACCCATTCTTAACAAACGCCAAATCCGGACGCAATACGAAGTGAGCCAAGCCAACCAAGAAACGGCATTGCTCAACTTCAAGAAAACATTGCTTTCGGCAGGTAAAGAAGTATCGGACGCATTGCAGGAATTTCATTCGCAAGACGAATTTATTGTCTTGAAAACCAAAGAAATGCAGGCGTACCAAAAGGCTACCGAATATTCCAAAGAACTTTTTGACAGCGGAATGGCAACCTATTTAGACCTTATCACCGCCGATGTAAACCGCCTTTCGGCAGAACTCAGCGTAGCCAGTGCCCAATTTGCCAAAATGCAACAGGGTATCACGCTTTACAAAGCACTCGGCGGCGGTTGGAGATAAAAATCGTTTGAGTATTGTATATTTATTGATGGTAAAGTCCGGTTTTTTGTGAGCCGGACTTTATTTTTTTCGAAAAACAGCAAAAATAATGTTGTAAGAATAAAAACAGTAAAATAATGATGAGGCGATATGAATTACAAATTCAAAATTTCGGATTTTCATGTCGTAAAAATAAAATTTGACACAAAAATTGCGGTTAAATGATATAATTTTCGTACATTAGCCCGATAATTTATCATTGATAAAAACAGAAGCAATAAAATATGGCAGAAGGAGAAAAACTCATACCTATTAATATAGAAGATGAGATGAAATCCGCTTACATTGATTATTCAATGTCGGTAATCGTATCGCGTGCGTTGCCTGATGTACGCGACGGACTCAAGCCCGTACATAGACGGGTATTGTTTGGAATGTACGAATTAGGTGTATTAAGTAACAGAGCCCACAAGAAGTCGGCAAGGATTGTCGGGGAAGTCCTCGGTAAGTACCACCCGCACGGAGACTCGTCCGTATACGATACGATGGTGCGGATGGCGCAAGAGTGGAACTTGCGCTACATGATGGTCGATGGGCAAGGTAACTTCGGTTCGGTCGATGGTGATTCGCCGGCGGCAATGCGTTACACGGAAGCTCGTATGCGTAAAATTTCCGAAGACATGCTCGCTGACATCGATAAAGAAACGGTTGACCACCAATTCAATTTTGACGATACCTTGCAAGAACCCACCGTTCTTCCTACTCGTGTTCCAAATCTTTTGGTAAACGGTACATCGGGTATTGCTGTGGGGATGGCGACCAATATGGCACCGCACAATCTTACGGAAGTAGTGGATGGTATTACGGCATATATCGAAAATCCTGAAATAGAAATAGATGAACTCATCAAGTACGTCAAAGCTCCTGATTTTCCCACAGGAGGGATTATTTACGGCTATGACGGTGTGCGTGAGGCGTTTAAAACAGGGCGCGGCAGGGTAGTTATTCGTGCGAAAGCCAACATTGAAGAGGTTGACGGAAGGGAATGTATCATCGTTACCGAAATTCCGTACCAGGTCAATAAGGCGAATATGATAAAAAAGACGGTTGACCTCATTGAAGATAAGAAAATTGAAGGGATTGCCAATATCCGCGACGAGTCCGACCGCAAGGGAATGCGTATCGTCTATATTCTTAAAAGAGATGCGATACCCAATATTGTGCTGAACAATTTGTACAAACACACCGAATTGCAGTCGTCGTTCAGCGTGAATAATATCGCATTGGTCAACGGTCGTCCGCAACTGCTTAATCTTAAAGAGATTATCCATCATTTTGTGGAACACCGCCACGAGGTGGTCGTCCGCCGTACCGAGTACGAATTGCGTAAAGCGGAAGAGCGTGCGCATATTCTCGAAGGGCTTATCATCGCTTCGGATAATATCGATGAGGTAATTGCCATTATCCGTTCGTCCAAGGACGGAGACGAAGCCCGAAGCCGCCTTATAGAGCGTTTTTCGCTTTCGGAAATCCAAGCGAGGGCGATTGTGGAAATGCGTTTGCGGCAGCTTACCGGTTTAGAGCAAGATAAACTTCGCGCGGAATATGCCGATATTATGAAATTTATCGAAGATTGTAAAGATATCTTAGCCCGCAAAGAACGCCGTATGGAAATCATCAAGACGGAATTGCTCGAAATAAAAGATAAATATGGTGATGCACGTCGTTCGCAAATTGAATATGCGGGTGGCAATTTCAGTATTGAAGATATGATTCCTGATGAATCGGTGGTGATCACTATTTCGCACGCCGGCTACATCAAACGCACGCCGCTGAACGAATACAAAACCCAAAATCGTGGTGGCGTAGGGCAGAAGGCTTCCAATACGCGCGACCAAGATTTCTTAGAGCATCTTTTTGTGAGTAGTAACCACCAATATATGTTGTTCTTCACGCAAAAAGGAAAGTGTTTCTGGATGCGGGTGTACGAAATCCCCGAAGGAACGAAAGCATCAAAAGGACGTGCCATCCAAAATCTTATCAATATCGAACAGGACGATAAGGTCAAGGCGTTCATCAGTTTGCAAGATCTTAAAGACCAAGAATATATCAATAATAATTATTTGATAATGGCGACCAAGCAAGGTATCGTGAAGAAAACGCTACTTGAGGCGTATTCGCGTCCGCGTCAAAATGGTATCAACGCTATCAATATTAAAGATGGCGATGAGCTTATCGAGGCTCGGCTAACATCGGGCAACAGCCAATTGATGCTCGCTGTAAAATCGGGCAAGGCAGTTCGTTTTGAGGAGGAAAAAGTGCGGGCTATCGGGCGTAACGGAGCGGGCGTTCGCGGGATTACGCTTTCCGAAGAAGGCGATGAGGTTATCGGTATGATTGCTATCGAAAATCCGTTGGAGGAAACTGTTTTGGTGGTTTCGGAAAACGGTTACGGCAAGCGTTCGTACATTGATGATCCTGAAACGAAAGAAGCCATTTACCGCATCACAAACCGTGGCGGGAAAGGTGTGAAAACGATTTCTGTTACCGAAAAAACAGGAAACTTAGTGGCTATTAAAAACGTGCTTCCGGGAGAAGATTTGATGATTATCAATAAATCGGGAATTGCGATTCGCCTTCCGATAGATGATTTACGTATTATGGGACGTGCCACGCAGGGTGTCCGCCTCATCAATATCAAAGGGAAAGACTCTATTGCGGCAGTCGCTAAAGTGATGAAAGAGGATGAAGAAGAAAGTATTGATGAAAATGGCACGGAAATTGAAAATCACAGTGAAGAATAAAATAAATTAGAATAATAACCAAAATTCAGTAAACCAGAAAATGAAAAAGCAATTAGTAATAGTATCGGCATTGTTGATAACAGCCGTTGCTTTCGGTCAGAAAAAGGAGCTTCGTGATATCTCGAGGCAGATAAAGAAAGGGGAATTGGAACAGGCTAAATCGGCACTGAACCAAATCAAAAGTACTGCAACTGCCAGTTCGGAGTTTGCGCCTGAGTACTATTTCCTTGAAGGGCAGATGAATGTGGAAGCTGCCAAAAAAGGAAGTAATGTATTGGCTTCATTGCAAGGCGCTTCTGCGGCTTTTGCGAAAGTAAGAGAATTGGGCGGTAATAAATTTGCGGCTGATATAAAATCACTTACTGAAGAAGCAGTGGGTATAGCTACCAAACAAGCTCAAGACACTTACGATCGTAAAGATTACAAGAATGGAGCTATCGCATTTGAACAAGTGTATCGCTTGAGTCCTGCCGATACGGTATTTTTGTATAATTCGGCTGTTGTAGCTATCCAAGGACAGGATTATGACACAGCTCTCAAGCACTACAAAGAACTTAAAGACTTAGGGTACGATGGTACTGAAATTACGTACGTAGCTAAGGACAAACAAACAGGAACTGAAGAATCATTTGCCAATAAAAATCAACGCGACTTGATGGTCAAAGCAGGTTCACACGTGAGTCCGCGTACCGATAAATCGCCTTCAAAAAGAGGGGAAATCATTAAAAATATTGCCCTCATCTATGTAGAACAAGGCAAGACCGATGAAGCACTCGCTGCTTTCAAAGATGCCCGTAAAGCATTCCCGAAAGATGCTACTCTCGTGATGAACGAAGCCAGTATCTACCTGCAATTGGACGATAAAGATAAATTCAAGGAGTTGATGCAGGAAGCTGCCGAATTAGACCCGAAAAATCCTGACCTCCAGTACAATATAGGGGTTATCAATATGCAGCAAAACCATTTGAAAGAAGCCCGCGAAGCACTTGCGAAAGCATTGCAAATCCGTCCTGACTATGCTGATGCAGCTCTCAATATGTCAACTACATACATCACAGAAGGGAATGCTATCATCGAGCAAATGAACTCACTTGGGAATTCAAAAGCGGATATTCAAAAATACGATACGTTGAAAGAACAGAAAGACAGCTTGTTTGAGCAGGGCGCATCTGTACTCGAAAACTACATCAAAACACAAGGGAATAACACCTCTATCCTTGAGCAACTTAAAAATATTTATGGTGCCTTGGGCGATAGTGCTAACTTCCAACGTGTGAAAGGATTACTCGGTGAGTAATTGACAATTACACACATTAAATATGATTTATAAAGAAAACTGTTCGGGTAGTGATGCTCGGACAGTTTTTTTGCAGTACTTTTGTGGCAAAAATAATAAACATATAATGAAGAAAAACACAGACTTAGGATTACTCATATTGCGTCTTGCAGTTGGAGTGTTGTTTTTGCTACACGGAATAGCAAAAATTGGTCATTTGGAAGGAGTGCAATACCTTCTTTCGGAAAAAGGATTGCCGGCTTTTATTTCTTACGGTGTCTTGGTCGGCGAGGTGTTAGCCCCGATATTGCTCATCATCGGATACCGTACCCGCTTGGCGGCTGTGGTGGTGATGTTTACGGCATTGGCAGCGATATGGTTGGCACATTCGCATGAAATATTTGCCCTTTCGCAACACGGCGGTTGGGCGATAGAGCTTCTCGGACTATACCTTTTTGGGGCAAAAGCGTTGTTTTTCACAGGAGGTGGCCGATTGGCGGTCTCTACCAAAAATAGATGGGACTAACCAAATAGCAGTAAAATGATAAAAGCTGTCCGAAAAGGGCAGCTTTTTTGTTTTTAGGCTTAAAAAAACATATTTTTTATTGGTATGAACAAGATACTCGCGCCAACGCGGAGACACGGTCGTCCAAAATGGATTACGCACAAGTCTCATTTCCAAACCATCCTATTTTCATTTTTTTTCTTTTTTTATAACGAATTTGGCGATATAAATGCTGATTTCGTACAATATCATAATCGGGATGGCTACGATGATTTGGCTTGCCACATCGGGAGGCGTGATGATGGCCGAAAGGATTAATACCAAAACAATAGCGTGCCGACGGTATTTCCGCATAAATTCGGGAGTGATAAGTCCTAATTTAGCCAAAAAGAAAATGATGATGGGCAATTCAAACACCAAACCGGATGAGATGACCGATGATCGTACTATTGAAATATACGAACTTAAATCAATTTGGTTGGAAACCTCATTACTAACCGTGTACGTCCCTAAAAAATTAATAGAAAGCGGCGCAATTAGATAATACCCAAAAGCCACCCCCAAAAAAAATAAGAACGATGCCGTAAAAATAAAGCCGCGAGCCATACTTCGTTCATTATCATACAATCCGGGGCTGATGAATTTCCAAACTTCATATAAGATATAAGGAAATGCCACGATGACGCCCGTCCAAATCGAAGTCCAGATGTGTGCCGAAAACTGCCCTGCCATCGTACGGTTTTGTATGGTAAAGGGAAGTTCCTGCGAACAGAAAACACTCTCAAAATCAAAGATATGCGACAGTTTGCAGAACATCCGGTAGGTGAAAAAATCGCCTCGTTTCGGTCCGAAAATAATTTGGTCAAATATAAAATCTTTGAAGAAAAAAGCAATTACGGCAACTATTATTACCGCCACCGTCGAGCGGATAAGATGCCAACGCAATTCTTCCAAATGGTCGAGAAAAGACATTTCGTCTTTGTTTTTGGTCATATTTTTTATATATAATGTAACGAAAAATACTTTACAGCGCTAAATCGTCAAAGTCATTAAAATGTTTTTTGTCTGTAATCGTCCCTTTTTTCAGTATGATATATCCCGGATTGGAACGTATCATCGTTTTGAGGGTCGTTTCATCTGTGAAATAAAATTTGAAATTGAGTTCGTTGTCTTTCACAATTTTATCGGCACTTTCGGGGTTTGAGGTCATTCCGATGACCTTGTAACCTTGTTGCAAGGCTTTATCGGCCGTTTTTTTGACAGAAGCCCACGCTTTTTTGTCCGATTTGTCGATGCGGTAGCTGATAATCATCAATACTTTATCATCATTTAAGAATTGATATGCAAAGTCCTCGCCATCGTCCTCAATGGTAAAATCGTGTATCGGCGGTTCATATCCTTTTTTGATTTCTTCGGTATCGACCGATACAAAATCGCCTTCCGACTTGGGGTAATCGCCTGAGGTTGTGATGATTTTCTCTTTTCCGTTTACACTGAATTTCCAATGGTACGCAAATTCGGCTTTGGGGGCATCTTCGGGAATTTCCATTCCCTGCTCAATATTCGTCCCGATTTTGTACGCACGGAAGTCAATCACAGGCAAGTGGTTATACACATAATACACGAACGCCAAACAGCCGGCAAGTGATACCATCGTTACGGCAAACGGCAAACGGCTTTTCGTAATCGGTTCGATGAATTTCTGCCCGGCAAACAAAATGAGTGTAAGTACAAGTAATAAAATATCCTTACCGAACGACTGCCACGGTGTGAACTTAATGGCGTCGCCAAAACAACCGCAGTCGGTTACTTTGTTATAATAAGCAGAATAAAACGTTAAAAAACCAAAAAACACAAGCATCGCAAGTAACAGCCATAACGTCCATTTTTTCTGATAACCAACGAGTAACATCACACCCAAAATCACTTCAGCAATACAAACGATAATGGCAAATGACAATGCAAATGGCATCAAAAAAGGCAAATTAAGCACGGGTTCGCTGAAATATTCGTCCAATTTGAACGAAAACCCGACAGGGTCATTGAGCTTTATAAGCCCGCTGATGATAAAAATCACGCCTACAAACAGACGGATAAGGTGGATAATGTATTTCATTTTTAGTCAAGTAGATTAATTATTTTCATCATACCCCAAAAGAATTAACGCAAACACCGCATAATTAATCATATCCTGATAATTCGCAGCAATGCCTTCACTGACGGTCGTAACGCCTTTGTTGTCTTCTATCTGTTTGATTCTCAATATTTTTTGAAGAATAAGGTCGGTCAGGGAACTGATACGCATCGCACGCCACACTTCGCCGTAATCGTGGTTTTTGTTTTCCATTAGCGAATAGGTTTCGTTCACAACGGTATCATAAAATTCGGTGGCTTGGGCAGTATCGAGGTCGGGTTTTTGGGCGACACCTTGCTCAATTTGTATCAAAGCCATTACCGAATAATTGACAATCCCGATAAATTCCGAAATCTCGTCTTCGTCTATTTTTCGGGTTTCATTTTCTTGCAATCCCCTGATACGCTGTGCTTTAATAAAAATTTGGTCAGTCAGTGAAGGCAATCTGAGGATTCGCCACGCACTGCCGTAATCGGTCATTTTACTGACGAACAACGCACGACATTTTTTTATTATGGTCTTATATTGGTTAGGTGTATTGGTCATCGGATTGTAGGGTTTAAACTTGGTAAAGTTCGTTCAAATCTTTAAGTTTTCAAAAAAATAATGCGTAAAAAACATTTTTATATTTTCTCACTGCATTTTATCACTCTGGAACTTCCTCTTGAATAGGTATTTCGGTGGCTTTTTGAATTTCTATAACATCAATTTCTTCCGGAGTTTGGAGTCCTTTTATTACTTTCAGCGGGATATTTTTTTCGCTTTCGCTAAATATCTCATCTTTGTGATAGATACGTTCGCCGCCACGCCACACAAAATCTCGGAATTTTCGGTCATTTGGGTGTAATTTATCTTCAGGATACAACGCTCCCGATGGGTCTTTGATAACCACGATGCTTTCCACTTGCTGTTCGGCATCAAAATACATACGGATATGGCTGCAGGCTAACTTGCTGATTCCCACGAGTTCAGGCGTTTTTCCTTCGTTATATACATATTGTATGCTTTCGGTATTTTGCACAAAATCAATACGCCGGAGCTTGTTATCGGCGAACGTACCGTAAAGACTTCGTCCCTTCACTTGGTTGTAGCCCGTACCGAGTGTGTCTTTTTCAACGACAAAAGCATTGTTAAAAACCTTTAACGAATCAAGTTGTTCTGTTAACGTATTGGCAATGAGGTGAATATTATCGCCTGTCATTTGGCTTTCGCCCGACCACATTACGGGACGCCCGATGAGCTGCGTCAGTCCGTTATGTTCGCTGGAGTGGATAGAATCGCATTTGGCTTGCATGTCCGATTTGAAAATCCTCGCATCGGGATACGCACGGATGATACGTTCTTTTTCCTTGCCAGTTACCATGATTTTTTTTCCGTGCATGTATATCGAATCCTTTTCGATAAGCGAAATCACTACTGCCCGGTTAGTGATGAACATCGAGTCTTTGGCTTTGTAGAGTTCGGCATAATGCCCCTTCACGACCGTATTATTAACAGTGTCGGTTACAACAATATTATTGGTTGCCGACGAAAATTCCGTCCGTTTGTCAAAATAAAGACTGTCGCCGACCAGCGTTTTAAGATCGTACTCTATTTTGGCATTTTGCATAAAATAACCTTGTTCGTTGCGCGTATCGTAAAATCCCCGCTCGCTGTACGTTTTGTAGTCTTTGCCTGTGATGGTGGTTGCTCCGAACAGATACGCATTCCCCGTAGGGTGGTAATAATCAAGCATTTCCGAATCGACTTCAAACTCCGGATTGACGATTTTGACTTGTGTCGTGAAATGATTTTTCTTCGGCCCGATGTAGTACGTTCCCTCTTTGCTGGTCAGTACGTTGTCTTTGTCGGTTATTCTCCCGTAATTGGTGTAATAGGCTTGTTGTGTATTTCGGTCAAGGAAAAGCTCTTGGGTATCAAGAGTCATCGCTTCGTTGGTGAGCGATACGTTTTCGCGGGCAACGGCGGTGCGTTTGTTACCGTCATACGCTACGTACTGGCTGTTCATTTTCAGCGAATCGCCTTGTTGGACGAACACATTTCCCATAGCGGTGAGTTCGTTTTTGTCTTCAAAATACACTGCAAGGTCGCACCACAAATCCATTCCTTGATGGTTGAACTGCACCTGCTCACCGTCGGTAATCATAAATATTTTAGCCCCCGGATATTTCTCATTGTCGATGATAAAATCCCGGCCGTTAACCAAGTGTATCAGTCGGGAATGCGGCGGCTGTTGGGCAAAAGTAACCACCGATGCGCAACACAGTATGCAGAACATTATTTTTTTATATACTTTGAATGGTGTCATTTCCGTATTTCTTATTGGCAATTAGCTTCTTCCCTGATGATAGCATACATGGTCATCGCTTTGTTTTGAGTCTCGTCCCATTCGCTGTCGGCATTGGATTCACGGATGATGCCACCGCCTACATATATATAGGTTTGATTTTTGTTGATTTGCATGCACCGCAAGTTTACATACAGTTCGGCAGTTTGGTTTGTCCCGATCACACCGCAATATCCTGTGTAAAACGAACGGTCGTACGCTTCGTTATCAACGATAAATTGGCGGGCGGCTTCGTTGGGAAAACCACAAACCGCAGGAGTGGGATGGAGGTCGCGAAGTATCGTAAATATCGTATTGCTGTCGCTTATTTCGGCCTGAATATCAGTACAGAGATGTACCACGCCCGCAGCCCGCACCGTTTTTGGTTTACTGACCGTAAGTTGCTCTACATGAGGATGTATCTTACGGACGATGACATTGGTAACGATCTGCTGTTCGTCTTTTTCCTTTTGTGTCCATTCGGGTTTTTCACCCTCATGATAAGATTGCGTACCGGCAAGCGCCATTGTGGTAAGTGTTTGATTTTCAAATTTGAGAAGGGTTTCTGGAGTCGCTGCGAGCCAGGTTCCTACTTTCGGATGCGAAAACAAATAGCAGAAAGCCGAATGGTAGCGGGAGAGCATTTTTTGAAAACTTTCGATAGGCGAAACTGCTTTCTCGAGGGTTATTTTTCGAGAAATCACTACTTTTTCGAGTGTACCACGGTCTATTTCACGGATTGCCTTCTCGATGAGTTCGTTATGAGCGAGTTTTTCATCGTGGTCATAGCTGAGATTTTCGTCCGTAGGAGTGCTAAAGTTTTGGTCAGGCTGGTAAGTCGCCTGTAGTACGGCTTCCGATTTGATGAAAATCGGTGCTCCTTGCTCACTGCGAAAAGGCGCTAATACAAAACCTTCATTGTCAAATGTATAATTGAAAAAATGGCAATCATCGTCATGCTGATATAGCAACTGCACGATGTCGGATTGCGGATTGCGAAATATGACAAACGGCAGTCCGTCAGCTTCTAAAGATTTGGCTTTGTTGATGATAGCTTCGTAAGTAATCATTTAAAAAATTGAATTAAACTACAAAAATACTATTTTCTACAGAATATAGAAATACCTTTATGAAGAATTATATTTTCATAGTCGTGAATTTGCAAAATGAAATTAGTTTTTGCTCTTCATTGGTGATTTTTATCTCCCAAACTTGAAGGGTTCTTCCGCTGTGCAGGCAGGTAGCGGTTGCGGTAACGGTTTCGCCTATTTTGGCACTACGGACATGGTTTGCACTGAGTTCAACGCCTCGTATACTCCCCCCGTCTTGACAAAAAAATACGAATGCAGCAATGCTGCCCAACGTTTCGGCAAGAGCGATAGAGGCACCGCCGTGAAGTACCCCGTCGGGTTGTGTATGAGCCTTTGTTACAGGCATTTGAGCGCTCATGTATTGGTCGCCGATGTCGGTATATTTTATTTGTAAATGTTCCATAAGATTGCCTTTGGAAGTTGCATTGCAACGCTCGAGGATTGCTTGTTTTTCGGTATTTGTCATTGTAATATGGTTTTTATTGCGGTAAAAATAAGGATTTTTGTTGAATAGGGGATAGGGGATAGGGGTTAGGGGATAGCCAATAGGG
>JAUNTM010000039.1 GCA_030538675.1 Capnocytophaga sp. | reverse complement strand
AAAAATTATATTTTCCCCAGTGTTTGCAGATGTAATTCCAAGGCTTTTCCGTCGGTAAGGCTTGCAATGTAGCAGGTTACGCCCATTATTCTGTCGTAAAGTGTATTTTTTTGCAGATATTTTTCAGGAATACGGCTCAAAAGTAATCGGTCGTATGAGCTTGCTTTGCCGGCTTCGGCGTTGGCCACCGCCGTGAAAAATAATTCTAACAAATGTTGTAAAATATTGTAGCCCGAAATTTCTTTTTGAACCACCTCGTCTGACCTGTAAATATTTGAAATACTGATGTTTATAATATCTTCCACTTGCGATTTATAATTGCCTTGCGGCAGAAGCGAATGATGATAATCACCTGCCAAAATCGCCGTTTCGTGCTTCATAAACGTTTCAACGGCATCACCGATGAGTGTCCCGATAGCAATGGCACGCAGGTAGCCGATGCGGTCTTCGCGGGTAACGAGGCGGCTGTATTTGTCCTTGATAATGCGGCTGTTGATGATATTTCCGAGAAATTCAAGGGCGAGGTCTTCTGAAATCAGTCCGTGGTTGATACCGTCTTCAAAGTCGATAATCGTGTAGCAAATATCATCGGCGGCTTCCACCAAAAACGCCAGCGGATGCCGTGCGTACCGCATTTCGCCATTTACACTCGTAGAGCGAAGCCCGAGTTCGTCCGCCACTTCTCTAAAAAACGAAACTTCCGATTGGAAAACGCCGTATTTTTTGTCGGCAATATGCGGTGTGGGTTTTTCGGGAAGCGATTCTTTCGGGTATTTCGTGAACGCTCCAAGGGTGGCATAACACAACCGAACGCCGCCTTCCACACCTTCACGAGATTCGGTTAAAATCTTGAAACCGTTGGCATTACCTTCAAACGAACACAAATCTTTATATTCTTTATCGGTCAAAAACGGTTTGATTTCCGCTCCTTTTTTGAATTGGAAAAATTCGCCGATGGCTTTTTCACCACTATGCCCGAACGGCGGATTTCCGATGTCGTGAGCCAATGCCGCCGCTGCCGTAATCACTCCGAAATCGTTCATCTGATAGCTAAAATCACTACTCAGATGCGGATATTTCTGCAAAAGCCGCTGCCCGACAGCCCGCCCCAAGCTTCGTGCCACGACCGAAACTTCCATACTGTGCGTGAGCCGCGTGTGTACGAAACCCGTTTTGGAAAGCGGAATGACCTGCGTTTTGTCCTGCAAACTACGGAATGCCGCCGAAAATACGATGCGGTCATAATCGACTTCAAACCCCAAACGGGTTTCGTCTTGTTCTTTCCGAAGGCGTTTTTCGGTGTCGCCGTGGCGGTTGAGCGATAGTAGGTTTTCCCAGAGCATAGGTTTTTAGTTTTTATTTGATTGTCTTCGGCGTTTGAAAGGCAAAGCCGTTTGAAATTGTTGAATACCTTCGGTGTTTGAGGTGGTTTGAAATTTGAATATGTCAACGTTATCGAACAATTTCAAACCACATCGAACCATATCAAATTCTTCAAACAGCGAAGCATTCAAATTACTTCGGATAAACCAAATTCTCTTCGGTAAGATGGTAAAGCACTTCTTCGAGGTATTTTTTGGCTTCGTAGCGTGCCATCGGTAGGTTGTTGTTGTAAAAATTACCGCATTCCAATGCTGTTGAACCGGGTATTTCGCCTTCAAAAGTTGCCATAAACTCAAATAGTCGCGTGATGAGCGGCACGATGTCTTCCGAAGTGAGTTTCCCAGCGATGATAAGGTACTGCCCTGTCATACAACCCATTGGACCCCAATAGATAATGCGGTCTTTCCATTCGGCGTCGTTGCGTAAAAACGTTGCTGCCAAATGCTCGATCGTGTGGGTTTCCGCTCCGCCGAGAACGGGTTCGCGATACGGAAGTTTCATTCGGATGTCAAACGAAGTAATATACTCGCTCCCGACTTTGTCCGTGCGGGAAACGTAAATGCCACGCTGCAACTTGAGGTGGTCAATAGTAAAACTGGCTATTTTTTCCATTTTTTATTTCTTTACGATTGCAATTCTCCGTAGCCTACCGCCTTGCCAATCAAGGTTGTAGAGGTACAGTTTTCAATTTTAACATTCACAAAATCGCCGATTTGGTAATTTTCTTTCGGGAAAACGACAACGGTATTTTGCGTATTGCGTCCCATCCACTGCTCATCGGATTTTTTGGACGTTCCTTCTACCAGCACTTCGCATACCTGCCCGATTTTCTCACGGGTGCGTTCGGCACTGTGTTTCTGCTGTAAATCAATGATTTCCGTAAGCCGGCGTTTTTTGGTTTCGGTAGGAACGTCATCTTCGATTTTGCGTGCCGCCAGCGTGCCGGGGCGTTCGGAATAGGCGAACATAAACCCGAAATCGTACTTCACGTACTCCATCAGCGAGAGCGTATCTTGGTGGTCGGCTTCGGTTTCGGTAGGAAATCCCGCAATCATATCCTGCGAAATCCCGCAATCGGGAATGCGTTGGCGGATGCTGTCGATAATGGCAAAATATTCCTCGCGGGTGTGCAGTCGGTTCATCGCTTTGAGAATGCGGTCGCTGCCACTTTGCACCGGCAAGTGGATTGATTTGCATATATTATGGTGTTTCGCCATCACGTCAATCACATCAACGGTAAAATCCTGCGGATTGGAAGTTGAAAAACGGATACGCATTTTTGGGAATGCCGCTGCCGCCATATCGAGCAGTTTTGCGAAATCCACGGAAGTGGCTTGCTGCATCGGCGAGGCTTTTTCAAAATCTTTTTTCAGACCGCCGCCGTACCAAAGGTAGCTGTCCACATTCTGCCCCAGAAGCGTAACTTCTTTAAATCCGCGTTCGTGTAAGTCTTTGATTTCGTTGAGGATAGAATGCGGGTCGCGGCTTCGTTCCCGTCCGCGGGTAAACGGCACCACGCAGAACGTACACATATTGTCGCAACCACGAGTGATGGACACAAATGCCGTAACTCCGTTGCTGTCCAGGCGGATAGGCGAAATATCGGCGTAGGTTTCGTCTTTTGAAAGGATAACGTTAATGGCTTCACGTCCGTTGTCGATTTCTTCCAAAAGATTGGGCAAATCCTTATACGCATCGGGACCGACGACCAAATCAACGATGTGTTCTTCTTCCAGAAATTTGCTTTTGAGCCGCTCCGCCATACAGCCCAACACGCCGACTTTCATTCCGGGGTTGGTGCGCTTTACGGCGTTAAATTGTTCGAGGCGTTTGCGAATGGTCTGCTCGGCTTTTTCGCGGATTGAACAGGTGTTGACCAGCACCAAATCGGCTTCTTCGAGGGTTTGGGTGGTATTAAATCCTTCGTTTGCCAAAATGGAAGCCACGATTTCGCTGTCCGAAAAATTCATCTGGCAGCCGTAACTTTCTATGTATAATTTTCTACTGTTTTCTCTTTTATCAACCGTTGCAAGGCTTTGTCCCTGCTTGGCTTCGTCGATAACTTTTTCCATGCAACATTTATTTTGTGTGCAAAGATAGGCTTTTTTTCATTAGTCGGAAATGCTATTTTTACGATGGATTTCTATATTTTTTTGGGATAGAGATAAAAAAACCACCGTTTTTCACAAAACGGCGGCTCTCTAAAAATAACTATGAAAAAACTAATTTATTCGATATCAAATTAACTTTTAAACTGCGTAGACTAAAGTGGTAGTAAAAGCCTACGCAGTTGCATTTATTCGGTTGACAAACATTTCTCTGTAGAGTATTGGTAATTACGATACTTCAAGATAGTTGGTTTAAAGTTTTGGTTTGTTTGGAAAAGTCTTCGTTTAATTTTTCCAAATGAAAAATGTTCCCTCAACATTACTGAACTTTTCAATGCATTATAAAAGTTGCTTAACAAAAATGTATTTACTGGTAAAAGTGTATCGTTTTTCGGTGTCGATGTGCTATCTTTGTGATTGGTCTTTGATAAGGTAACAAGGTGATAGCTTCGTTCTGCGGTATGAATGGGTTGGAGAAAAGAAAAACACCCTGCACCGTTTACAAGAAAGATGTTATTGGCTGCGTTTTTAGAAGATGGGTGGCAGGGTGTTTGAGATGTGAAATATGGAATAGAACGATACTCAATGCTTTGATAACTTTTGTTCTTCATGCAACAGCGGGTCTCCGACGGCGGTTGGGTCGTCTTAACCAAACTATCATATCCTGCCTGCTTGATAGGAGAAAGATTTGTTTGGATGGACATCGGTAATCGCATGTTAAAAATATCATTTTTTCGTTGGAACAAATATATAATACAAAAGGTATTTGGTTCAATGAATGAAATATGTATATTTGTATCTGTTTCAAACATTATATTTTTAAAAAACAGTGTAAAACCATTTGAAAATAGCTATTTAACAAATTGATATACAGGCATTTAACCCTCAAAAATGAGGATTACCTTTGCTTTGTGGCAAAGCATTACTAAAACGATTTTATACGAAAAAAAAAGAAACTATTTGACATACGAAATTAATGTACGAAGACATTGCTCATAATAATATTATGAAGAATAGATTTTAACATTGTTAATCTACTTATAGGATAAACGAACATGAAAAACGAAATCATACCCCTACGCTTAATTACAAAAATGGGAAAAGGCGACCCTTCGGAAGTCAAACAAGAATTTGTTCCTGTCGAACTAAAATTGTGGTGTTGCCGTTATTGGCAATTACAACGGTGGAACTGCCGTAAGCATTCGTTCCCTTACTGGCGGATGTATTGGAATAAAAACCGGGGGGGCGTACTCGATTTTCAAGGAAAGGAAATCGCGATGCAACCCGGCTCGGTGTATCTCATTCCGCCGAACACTTCTTTTGCCTCACACATACAATCATCGCGCAACGATTTTGTAGATTACGAAATACTCGGCAAGCGGGTCGATGATTTTGAAAACGAGTTCGAGTTGTCATTACAGGCATTGTTACATCTATATATCCATTTCAATTTGGGCATTCCGTACGATTTCGTCAAACCGGGTATTTACACCGTACAACTCAATGCATTTCAGGTAAATAAACTCAACGAACTGGCACAACAGCTGCGGAAAGACAACACCTTTGATATGGGCTCTATCTTCAAGATACAATCCATTGTCATGGAAATGCTTGGGCAATCATCCATCAACTTCCAAGAACTTTCCGATTTGGACAGCAGGGTGCTTACGGTTATCCAGTACATCATCCAACATATCGACCAAAATCACTCCAACGAAGCGCTCGCCGACATAGCCAACATGGCACCCAACTCATTCGCAAGGCTTTTCAAACAAAATCTCAAAAAATCGGTACAATATTTCATCAAAGAACAAAAAATAAAAATGGCAACCAGCTTTTTTGACCACGAAGATTATACCATCGAAGAAGTCGCCTACCGCCTCGGATTTGCCGACCGCTATCATTTTTCACGAATTTTCAAGCAAATCAAAGGAATGTCTCCGGGACAATACGTGCGCAAAGAATAAACAGGTGTTATATTCCCAAAAATATCGTACTTTTACCCCGTAATTTATGACGCATTAAGTATAAAAACATGAATTTAGTAAGATTATATGTAGAAGGAATCACCTCAAGCCAGTCGCAAAAAGATGCGTATGTGCTTTTGCTCAGCGTATCGGGTTCTGAGGTAAAGTTGCCCATTGTCATAGGGCCGTTCGAAGCACAGGCAATCGCCTTAGAAATTGAAAAAAAAACCATCCCGCCACGTCCGCTTACGCATGATTTGTTCAAGAATTTTGCCGACATTTTTCAAGTAAAAATACAACAAGTAGTTATCCACAAGATGGTTGACAGCATTTTTTACGCCAATATGATTTGCGAACATCGAGGCGAAACCTATCATTTAGACGCTCGTACCAGCGATGCGATAGCGTTGGCTTTGCGGTTTCAAGCACCGATTTTCACCTACAAAAGCATCTTGGACAGAGCCGGAATACAGCTTTCCATATACCGAAACGAACCCGATGAAGACACCATCAAGCCGTCGCTTGACGCCATTTCCACCGAACCTCACGTGAATAACAGATTTGCCAAATATCCTCTCGAAAAACTCAACACCATGCTGGGCGAGTGCATCGAAAACGAAGATTACGAAATGGCAGCCAAAATCAGAGATGAAATCTCAAAACGAAATCCGTCAATTTAAAACCCACCCCCCGATGACAGCATTGTTCCGCACCACTTTTTTATTTTTACTAATGCCAATCGCCGTTTTCGGACAGGAAATCCGCAAAACGTGGCAGTCCGATACCGGCAGCTCATCATTTCTCACGCTTTCGCAAGACGAATTTACGATGAAATCCGAAACGGACAGCATCTCCCGAAAGGGAAAATTCGTTGAAAAAACCGATTTTTTGCTATTTTTCCCT
Source organism: Capnocytophaga sp. (assembly GCA_030538675.1). Classification (GTDB taxonomy): domain Bacteria; phylum Bacteroidota; class Bacteroidia; order Flavobacteriales; family Flavobacteriaceae; genus Capnocytophaga. The sequence goes on along the minus strand of JAUNTM010000039.1, from coordinate 14,596 downwards.
GCGGGGGAAGAAACAACCGCTACACCTTATTATATAATAGAAAAAACGGACAGCACGCTCACGCTTTCCGCCGACGGAAAATTGCACCGGTTTACGGCTGAAAAACAAGCTGTTACAGAAACCGTTTCTTCTGAAAAAACAACAATGATAGCCAGCCAAGGATTTTCGTTCCAAAGTCTGTGGCGGGGCGCATTGGGAATGTTCTCACTGCTTTTGGTGGCGTATCTTTTCAGCAGTAACCGCAAGAAAATCAACTGGAGAACGGTGCTTATCGGGCTTTCGTTGCAACTTTTATTGGCGATTGGCGTACTGAAAATTCCTGCCGTACAATACGTTTTTGAGGCGGTCGGGGGCGTTTTCGTACTGATTTTAGATTTCACGAAGGCAGGAAGCGAGTTTCTCCTCGGCGGACTTTTAGACGCGTCGTCCTACGGATTTATTTTTGTTTTTCAGATTTTGCCAACGATAATTTTCTTTTCGGCACTGACCTCCGTTCTTTTCTATCTCGGTGTCATTCAGGTAGTTGTACGAGGAATGGCGTGGGTTTTGACACGGTTTTTGGGCATTTCGGGAGCGGAAAGTCTTTCGGTGGCAGGCAATATTTTCCTCGGACAGACCGAAGCGCCGCTGATGATTAAAGCGTATTTGGAAAAAATGACCCGTTCGGAAATCCTGCTGGTGATGGTCGGCGGAATGGCAACGGTGGCAGGCGGTGTACTGGCGGCCTACATCGGATTTTTGGGCGGCGATGACCCCGAATTACGCCTGATGTTCGCCAAGCATTTGCTCGCGGCATCGGTGATGGCGGCTCCGGGAGCGATTGTGATTGCCAAAATGCTGTATCCGCAGACGGAAGCCATTTCGACGGAATCAAAAGTTTCTTCGGATAAAGTGGGGTCGAATATCTTGGACGCTATCGCCAACGGCACGACCGAAGGACTGAAACTCGCTGCCAACGTCGGGGCGATGCTGCTCGTTTTCGTGGCATTCATCGCGATGATTAACCATTTTCTGGGCTGGATAGGCGATGTGGTTCCGGCAACAAACGGAATGGCGGGCGTATTCGGTTCGGAAAACGCTCAGGTTCATACGTTTAACGATTTCATTGCAGCGGTATCGCCTTATCCTAATCTTTCTATCGAAACCGTTTTGGGGCTTGTTTTTTCGCCGTTGATGTGGCTCATCGGGGTGGCCCGTGAGGATATGATGCTGATGGGGCAACTGCTCGGCATCAAGCTCGCCGCCTCGGAATTTGTGGGCTACGTACAGCTTGCCGAACTCAAAAACGTAGCCAATGCGATGCATTTCACGTATGACAAATCGGTGATTATGGCAACGTATATGCTTTGCGGTTTTGCGAATTTTGCATCTATCGGGATACAAATCGGCGGTATCGGTTCGCTGGCTCCGGGGCAACGCAAAAACCTCTCGGAATTCGGGCTGAAAGCGGTACTCGGAGGTTCGTTGGCATCGCTGCTTTCGGCGACTATCGCGGGAATGATAATTGGGTAAAAATTGGCAGGAAATGAAAATTGAAAGCCTAATCAAGAAAACAATACTGAGGTATCTATCCGGATAAACTATTTATGAGGTATCATCAAAAAAAATAAACGAATTTGTATTTCTATAACGTAAGTTTGATGTTATAAATTGAGAATCTCTAATAAAGAACAGAAATAATATGCCAACACTTAACTGGATAGGAAAAGAAAAGGTAGTGAGCCACCACCAAGATGTACCATACCGGGTTTTGGAACACAAATACGGTTTTACAGCCGACACCAAAGCAACAAATAGCGGCAACAAAATTATACACGGTGATAACCTTGAAGCCTTAAAAAGCCTATTGCCCGAATACGAAGGGAAAATAAAGTGCATCTATATTGACCCACCGTACAATACAGGCAACGAAAGTTGGGTATATAATGACAACGTAAACCACCCGAAAATAAAAAAATGGCTCGGCGAAGTGGTAGGAAAAGATGGTGAAGACCTTACCCGACACGACAAATGGCTGTGTATGATGTATCCTCGCCTGAAATTACTTCATAAACTTTTGGCGGATGATGGAGCGATTTTTATTTCGATTGATGATAATGAACAAGCCAATTTAAAATTGATTTGTGATGAGATTTTTGGAATTAGGAGTTTTGTCGGTACTTACTTTTGGTATAAATCGGGAACACCACCTAATTTATCCCACAAGATTAAACGAAATATTGAGTATGTACTTTGCTACAGTAAAACCTTAAATTCCAACAAATTTCAAGGAGTTCAAAAAACAAGTAAAAGTGACGACCCAATTACTAAGCCCCAAAATTCATTCAAAGAACTAAGATTTAAACCAAAAAGCTTAAATATCGGATTGAAAGATGGAGTAATAAAAAAGGGTATTTATGGAACTGTAAAATTTCCTAATGAATTACTGAACGACTTAATTATTAAAAATGGTACTAATGAAAATGAAGTGACATTTAGAAATCGATTTATATGGGTGCAAGATAAATTAGATGAAGAACTTGCAAACAACACATTAGTTAAAATAAACTCGAAATCTCTCGTTATTTCTTATAAAAAACAAAATTACGCAAAAGAAGTGCCACCAAACTTTATAGATTCATCTGTTGGTGTTGACACAACTGAAAACGCAGGAAGAATGCTTAATGATATTTTCGGCAAGAAGGTATTTGACTTTCCAAAACCGCCATCATTGATTGAGTATATTGCTAATTTTTTATGTGAGAAAGACGATATTATCCTCGACTCCTTCGCTGGATCAGGCACTACGGCACACGCAGTATTAAACCTAAACAAACAAGACGGTGGCAATCGAAAATTTATTTTGGTAGAAATGGAAGATTATGCCAATGATATTACTGCGGAGCGAGTAAAACGAGTAATGGAAGGATATGGCACAGGTAATAAAAAAACAGAAGGCACGGGCGGTGCATTTGACTTTTACGAACTTGGTTTGCCACTCTTTGATGAAAACCAAAACTTAAACGAGCAAGTAGGCTTGGCGAAAATCAGAGAATACATTTGGTTTTCCGAGACTCGGACTTCTTTTACAGAACCAAACAAAGAACCTTATTTTTTAGGAGGGAAAGACGAATCGGCTTACTACTTCATTTACGAAAAAGACCGCCTGACAACGTTGGATTTTGACTCTTTAGAATGTATAAAAACTAAAGCCGGGCAATATGTAATCTATGCCGATAATTGCCTGTTGCCTAAAGAATTTATGGCTAAAAAGAACATCATTTTTAAAAAAATACCAAGGGATATCACGAAGTTTTAAGCTATGAGCGATATAGAACCTAAAAATAATTTCATTCTGTATAACGCACCAAGTGGTGATGTTACGCTAAATGTATTACTACAAAATGAAACCATTTGGCTTACGCAAAAGGCAATGGCTGAATTGTTTGGCGTTGTAAAATCGACTATTAGCGAACATTTGCCTAATATATATGAAACCAATGAGTTGCATAAACAATCAACTATTCGAAAATTCCGAACAGTTCAGCAAGAAGGAGACCGTTCTGTAAACAGGAAACTGGAATATTATAACTTAGATGCGGTTATTTCGGACTTTGATAAACAAATCAAAAAATTGAAAAAATAGGCTATGGAATTAAAAAGTTACCAACGAAAAGTAATTGAGAATTTGGAAGAATACTTAGGATATGTGCAAGAATACAAAAGTTTAGCCAAAGCGTTCAACCAATATTGGGAAGACAAAATCGGTCCTTACAATTCGTTGGACGATACAGGAATGCAACCCTACAAGAACAACATCGCAAATGCTGCACACGTTTGCGTAAAAGTACCTACGGCAGGCGGTAAAACTTTTATAGCCGTTAATGCTTTGCACACCATTTTTTCAGCTTATGATGCTGCAAAAACCAAAGCCGTAATATGGTTAGTGCCTTGGAGCAATCTTTTGCAACAAACCGTAAACACACTTTCCAATCCCGAGCATCCTTATCGCCAAAAGCTCAATTCGCTTTTTAATAACCGTGTGGAGATTTATCAGAAAACAGATCTGTTGCAAGGTTCAAACTTCAACCCAACGGTGGTAAAAGACCAATTGAGCATTTTTGTGATGAGTTTTGCCAGCTTAAGAGCCAATAATAAAGAAGACAGAAAGGTATTTCAAGAAAACGGACAGCTGGAAGCCTTTGTGTTACAATACAAAAACAACGAACATATTTTGAGTGGTGTGGACGATACGGCACTAATCAATGTTTTGCGTTACCTCAATCCTGTTTTGGTAGTCGACGAAAGTCACAACGCAGAAAGCGATTTGAGTGTAGATATGCTCAAAAACCTGAATCCGTCTTTTATTCTTGATTTAACAGCAACGCCAAAAGACAACAGCAATATTGTAAGCCTTGTCCCCGCCATTGAACTGAAAAAGGAATATATGGTAAAACTTCCCGTAATCGTATACAATAACCACGACAAAACGGAAGTTATAAACAACGCTCTGCACTTACAACGCAAATTGGAAAATCTTTCCAAAAAACAAGAAGCCGAAGGCGGAAAATACATCCGTCCGATAGTATTGTTTCAAGCACAACCCAAAACCAAAGACGACAACACCACTTTCGAAAAACTGAAAGAACAATTATTAAGTGTAGGTATTCCCGAAAGCCATATTAAAATCAAAACTGCCAATATTGATGAGTTAAAAGGCATCGACTTAATGAGCAAAGAATGCGAAGTACGATACATCATTACCATCAACGCATTAAAAGAAGGTTGGGATTGTCCATTTGCCTACATTTTAGCTTCTTTAACCGACAAGTCAAGTTCGGTAGATGTAGAGCAGATTTTAGGACGTGTATTACGCCAACCCTATGTGCAAAAACACAAATCGTTCCAACTAAACCTCTCGTATGTACTCACCGCTTCCGCCAAGTTTAACGAAACTTTACAAAGCATTGTAAAAGGTTTGCAAGAGTCGGGCTTCAGCGAAAAAGATTATCGCAAAGTCGATAAAATGACCGAAGAAGAAAAGAAAACAGTTGTAACTACTCCAGTAGAATCCTTCCTATTTCCGGAACAACAAGAAGAAACAATAGACACAAACCGTGTTACGTTTGACCCAAATGCAAGCGAAGAAGCAATTGAAATAACTCCAATAATTACGGAAATAGAAACGATAGCGGAAGAACAAAACCGACAATTAGAAGCACAAATAAAGGAACAAGAAAAACAACCTGTCGACGAAAATATATTTCAAGAAATGGGCACAAAAGTAAAACGGTATAAAGTCAAAGAATCCAATAAGGAATTTATCGGAAAAATTGAGTTTCCGCAATTCTTCATCAAAGTAACGGCAAGCGACATTTTCGGTACAGATGAAGAACTGCTTAATCGGGAATCATTACTTAAAAATTTTAAATTATCTGATGAAGATACCAAAATAGAATTTAACCAAATTTCTTCCGACCTGTACAAAATCGACTTGGAAGAAGCAAAGAAAAATGAGTACAGACCTTCTTTTACCAAGATTGAAGACCCTATGATTAAAAACCCCATTACAGAATACATTTTGGCGAAGCCAAAAGATAAACAAATCATAGATATCACACATCAAATAATGCAGGTAATCGGGAACATATACCCCATTCCCGACCAAGAAATAAAAGTTTACATAGGTCGGATTTTAAACAATATGAACACCGAGCAACTTCAAGATGTTTTAGTAAGAAAGTGGAGTTACACCGACAAGATAAAAAATAAAATCCGACAATTAGCCGACTCTTATGCCGAAGGACGATTTATGGATTTGCTGAAATCCAAAAAAATCAGCACCAAAGCAAATTGGAAATTGGGTAACGAAATTGTACCGGGTTATATAGGTTCATCTATTGGAAATTCACTTTACGAAAAAGAAGGTGCGATGAACGGATTTGAAGAGCGTATCGCAATGGAAATCGGAACTTCATCGAACATTGTCTTCTGGCATAGAAATTTAGAGCGAGGCAAAGGTTTTTATATCAATGGATTTAAAGCCAACCACTATCCAGACTTCATAATGCAGACCCAATCGGGAAAGACTATTTTAATAGAAACAAAAGGCGACCATTTAGACGGTTCAGACAGCGAAGCAAAATGCAGACTTGGTAACGAATGGGAAAGACAAGCAGGACAAAACTTTGCCTATTTTATGGTATTTGAGAAGAAAGAAATTAAAGGAGCATATACGTTGGACAAAGCAAAAGAATTAATATGTAAAATGTAAAGCGAACGCTATTTGTAAACGTATTTGAAAGCCGCAACAGCTAATTATCGAACAAAGTTTTTAAAAGAGCTTTCAAGCCAACGCACTACACCAGAGCAAAATGAATGATAAAAATCGTAAATAGGCAAGTAGAGCAAACCGATATGGATTTTCTCATTTCTTAAACTTGTTCAAGTCCTTATTCCCAAAACCGTTGTATCTTTGCCCCCAATTTCCCAAAACCCTAAAAAATCAACTTCAATGAAAAAAAAACTTGTAATAGTATTTTTTGCAATAACCGCAATCGGTCTGATTACCTGCAAAGGTCTTGAAAAACTTTTTGCCCTTACCGAAGAAAAAATTACAAGTGTGCAAACCTCCTCGCCACTCGAAAAATTTTATACGGCAATGGGAAATTATTCCGTGCAATCGGTAAAATATCCCGCCAACGACAATAACCTGAAAGAATTTACCGTTTATTATCCCGAAACCGTGCAGGCAGGACAAAAATTTCCGCTCGTGGTTATGGTAAACGGTTCGGGCGTGGCTACTTCCAAATACGAAGCGGTGCTGAAACACTTGGCAAGTTGGGGATTTGTGGTCATCGGTTCGGAAGAAGAATCTTCGTGGAGCGGAAAAGGGGCTTCCCAATCATTGGATTTTGCACTGAAACTGAACAGCGACAAAAACAGTCCCGTATATCAAAAAATAGACGCCGATAAAATTGGTGTGGCAGGGCATTCGCAAGGCGGTGTGGGCGTTATCAATGCCGTAAACAACCACGCCAACGGCAAGTTATACCGTTCCGTTTATGGCGTGAGCACCACCAAACATCCTTTGGCAGAGTTTCTAAAATGGCCGTATGACGTGAGCAAAATCACCATTCCGTATTTTGCCGTGGCAGGTGCAGGGGCATCCGATGCGGGCGACGGCAAAGACCGAAACACAGGCATCGCACCGCTTTGGTCAATGCAAGAAAATTACGACAATCTGCCCCAAAACACACCTGCTGTTATTGCCCAACGAAAAGACCAAGAACACGGTGCAATGCTCTATGTTCCAAACGGATATATGGTTGCGTGGTTTCTTTACACGCTCAACAACGATACCAAAGCCAAAGGTGTTTTTGCTGGCAACAATCCCGAAATAAAATCGAACGGCAATTGGCAGGAAGTGAAAATTAAGAATCTGAAATAGCATAAAATAAACCGTTACATATACAACATAATGAAGCAATACAAAGACCTTTTACAACATATTTTGGACAACGGCAACCGCAAAGACGACCGCACCGGAACGGGAACGATTAGCACCTTTGGCTACCAGATGCGGTTTGACCTTTCGGAAGGATTTCCGTTGGTAACGACCAAAAAAGTCCATTTAAAATCAATTATTTACGAACTATTGTGGTTGCTCAAAGGCGATACCAACATCAAATATCTAACCGATAACGGCGTGCGGATTTGGAACGAATGGGCTGACCCCAACGGCGATTTGGGTCCCGTGTACGGACACCAATGGCGGAACTGGAACAGCGAGGGCATCGACCAGATTTCGCAAATCGTGCAAACGCTGAAAACAAACCCGGAAAGCCGCCGGATGATGGTTACGGCTTGGAATCCGTCGGTAATGCCCGATACGTCGGTGTCATTCGCCGAAAATGTCGCCCACGGAAAAGCCGCCCTCCCACCCTGCCACGCCTTTTTTCAGTTTTATGTGAGCAACGGCAAACTTTCGTGCCAACTCTACCAACGCAGTGCCGACGTGTTTCTCGGCGTACCGTTCAACATCGCTTCGTATTCGTTATTGACAATGATGATGGCACAGGTTTGCGGACTTGAGTACGGCGATTTTATCCACACTTTTGGCGATGTGCATATTTACACCAACCACTTGGAACAGGTAAAATTACAGCTTTCGCGAGAAGCCCGTCCGCTGCCGACAATGCGTATCAATCCTTCTGTAAAAAATATTTTTGAGTTTGATTATCAAGATTTTACGTTGGAAGGCTACGACCCGCATCCTCCCATCAAAGGTGAAGTTTCTGTTTAAAATATAACGGTTATGCAAGGGATTGTTTACAAATCAACAGGAAGCTGGTACACCGTGAAAGACGATGACGGGCAGTTTTACCAATGCCGTATCAAAGGGAAATTCCGCATCAAAGGCATCAAAAACACAAACCCTGTGGCAGTGGGCGATGTGGTTGATTTTGAATTGGAAGCATCGGGCAACGGCGTTATCAGCCACATTCACGAACGGCGGAATTACATCATCCGCAAGTCGGTCAATCTGTCGAAACAAACGCACATCATCGCCTCGAATATTGATTATGCGTTTTTGATTATCACGCTCAACAATCCGCCGACGTTCACGACCTTCATCGACCGTTTTTTGGTTACTGCCGAAGCGTATCAGATTCCCGTAGTGCTTCTTTTTAATAAAATTGATGCGTACTCGCCCGAAGAATTGGACGAAATCCGCTATCTGGCAGCACTTTACCGCAGTATCGGCTACGAATGTATCGGTATTTCGGCAACGGAAAATAAGAATATCGACAAGGTAAAAAAACTGATGCAAGGACATACCTCAATGATTTCGGGGCATTCGGGCGTGGGAAAAACGACGCTTATCAACGCCATTACTCCCGAACTCAACCTAAAAACCGCCGAAATATCGCAACAACACTTGCAAGGACAGCACACCACCACTTTTGCCGAAATGTTCGATTTGGATTTTGGTGCGAGGATTATCGACACGCCCGGCATCAAAGGATTTGGAGTGGTGGACATCGGCAAGGAAGAATTGGGCGATTATTTCCCTGAGTTTTTCGCCTTAAAATCCGACTGTAGATTTAACAATTGTTTGCATATTGAAGAGCCGGGTTGTGCCGTGAAAACCGCCCTCGACGAAAACAAAATTGCGTGGTCCCGCTACAAAAGCTACCTCCAAATTCTACAAGGCGATGATGAGAATTACCGCACGGATGAGTACGGAGAGGAGCGGGCGTAACGAAATTATTACTTGGCGACAAAACTAAACCGAACAAATAACAACCAACTATATAAAGGTGCCAAACAAAGATTTGGAAGCATTGAGAATACATTTCCCACATTGATTTGACAAAGGCGGAAATTTTTATTTGTAAACCCAAAAATTGCGTTTGCTAGTTAAATCTGCCGCTAAAAATATTTTCTCAAAATACATTTTTTTTAGATATATTGATTATTTTTGTAGCTTATTCAAAACTGAAACGAAAAATCAATCGTATGTCAAACCAAGAAGATTTATTCAAAAAAGTAATTTCTCATGCCAAAGAGTACGGCTATATATTTCCGTCGAGCGAAATTTACGACGGACTGAGTGCCGTGTACGATTACGGGCAAAATGGGGCTGAACTCAAAAAAAATATCCGCGACTATTGGTGGAAAGCAATGGTGCAGATGAATGACAATATTGTCGGGATTGATGCTGCCATTTTTATGCACCCCACCACATGGAAAGCATCAGGACACGTGGACGCTTTCAACGACCCGCTCATTGATAACAAAGACTCGAAAAAACGCTACCGTGCCGATGTACTGGTGGAAGACCACGTAGCGAAAATCGAAACGAAAATCGAAAAAGAAGTCGAGAAAGCTGCCAAACGTTTTGGTGAAGCGTTTGATAAAGAACAGTTTTTAAGCACCAATGCCAGAGTGTTGGAATATCAACAGAAAGCCGATGCTATTCTCAAACGTTTGGGACAATCACTTGAAAAAGAAGACCTTGCAGACGTAAAAGCACTCATCGAAGAATTGGAAATTGCTTGCCCTGAATCGGGGTCGCGTAATTGGACGGAAGTAAAACAATTCAACCTGATGTTCGGCACAAAACTCGGAGCGACTGCCGAGTCGGCGATGGACTTGTTCCTCCGACCCGAAACCGCACAGGGAATTTTCGTGAATTTCCTCAACGTGCAGAAGACAGGACGTATGAAAATTCCGTTCGGGATTGCCCAGACGGGAAAAGCCTTCCGTAACGAAATCGTGGCACGGCAGTTCATCTTCCGCATGCGGGAATTCGAGCAAATGGAAATGCAGTTTTTCATCAAGCCCGGCACGCAAAAACAGTGGTACGAACATTGGAAAGAAACCCGCTTGAAATGGCACTTGTCACTCGGATTAGGCAATGACAATTACCGCTTCCACGACCATGAAAAACTTGCCCATTACGCCGATGCGGCTTGTGATATTGAGTTCAAATTCCCATTTGGATTTAAAGAGCTCGAAGGCATTCACTCACGCACCGATTTTGACCTGAGCAACCACGAAAAATATTCGGGAAAAAAACTGCAATATTTTGACCCTGAGGAAAATAAAAATTATGTTCCTTACGTGTTGGAAACTTCCGTTGGGCTTGACCGTATGTTTTTGGCGGTATTTTCCAACTCGCTCAAAGAAGAAATCCTTGAAAATGGTGAAACCCGCACCGTACTCAAACTGCCTTTCGTCCTCGCGCCAACGAAGGTTGCCGTGTTACCATTGTTGAAAAAAGACGGTCTTCCCGAAGCGGCACAACAGATTGTCAACCAGCTGAAATACGATTTCAACGTTGCTTACGACGAAAAAGATGCCGTAGGACGACGCTACCGCCGACAAGATGCCGCAGGAACTCCGTTCTGTATCACTGTTGACCACCAAACTCTTGAAGATAAAACGGTTACTATTCGACACAGGGATACGATGGGGCAACAACGTATTCGGATTTCAGACTTGAACGAATTGATTTCTAAAGAAGTAGACGTAAAGCATTGGCTCAAAAAGCTTTGATAAGTAAGTATAAAAAACCACTTTCAGGTGGTTTTTCTTTTGCAATAGAAAAAGTTTTCGATACGATTTCTCAAAAAAATCAAAAAGAAGCAGTCGTAAAAGTTATTATATCGCTAAAAATTAAACTGTGTATGATAAAGAGTAACAATGTCGAAATAGCCTCATTCTTAAAACATAAAAACAGTTAAACATCCACAATTAGAGCGAAAAACAAAGGTGTTGTGTTAAAATGTTTGTTCCTGATAGACGGATTATATACTTTAGCCACGTGAATTTTTTCTCAGATAGAGGTATTATACACGATACTTTGTTAATACAAACAAAACAAAGGCTTAATGAAGAGAGGAGCGTTCGCATAAAAAAATGAAAAGCCATGATTTACAAAAACAATTACAGTAACAACGAAGGAGGGAGTTCGCGTAGCGAATCAAACGACCGAATGGAAACTAACAAAGCACCCAAAAGCGGTATCATCCGTCCGGTGCCTATTGACAGAGAAGTAGTTTGGGATAAGGAAAAAATCCTTATCAGTAAAACCGACAAATACGGTAATATCGAATATGCCAACGATGCGTTTATCGAAGTTTCTTCTTACGAAGATTTTGAGTTGATGTCACAACCGCATAATATTATCCGCCATCCTGACATGCCCAAAGTGGTATTCAAAATACTATGGGATAACCTCAAAGCGGGGAAAAACTTCCATGCTATCATCAAAAATATGTCCAAAACAGGGCGTTATTATTGGGTAATCACCAATTTCGAAATCAAAAAAGATTTGCAAGGAAATGCAGTTGGCTATATAGGGTATCGCAAGGCGGTGTCCGAAAGTGTCGTCCGCGACCATATAGAACCTCTCTACAAGCGATTGCTAAAAATAGAGGAAATAAACGGTACGGATGCAAGCGAAAAATATTTCTTAGGATATCTTGAGGATAGAAAAACTTCATACTATCAGTTTATAGCCAACCTTTTGAAAGAGTCCGAAAGTAAAATTGCAGAAGATGTACAACAGGACACACAGATAGACACAAAAGATGAAAAAGCAGTAGCTAAAGGCTTTTTCGCAAGATTTTTCTCATAATTTTTTTTACTTATTAGGTTTTTAATTAATTTTGAAGAAGTTGCTTTTTAGGAAACTAAAGAGCAACTTCTTTTTTGTGGCTACGGTCGTAATTTTTGTCATTACGGTATGTATGCTATAGGAACGTTTGTGATTTTTCGTACATTTGTTGGATAATTTTATCCGATGACACATCAAATTCGCATCAAAAATATGGTTTGTGCCCGTTGTGTAAGTGCCGTACAACAACTGCTGGATACACTCAATATTGATTACACAGAGGTTCGTTTGGGGAAAGTCCAACTGACAGAACCCCTGCATAATGACACCTTGCAACAGCTTGAAAAAGGCTTGAAGCAACAAGGTTTTGAATTGCTAAGCAATAAAAATCAGCAACTTATAGAACAAATCAAGAATTTGCTCTTGCAAAAAATAGCTTCTTTGGATATTGAGGCTCATTTTTCTATCGTCCAATATCTCAGTGGCGAACTCCACAGAGATTATAGCGGTATGTCGCAACTGTTTTCCCAAACGGAAAGCATCACGATTGAGCAATATTTCATCAGTCAAAAAATAGAAAAAACAAAGGAACTTCTTTCGTACGAAGAATTGACTTTAACCGAAATCGCTTGGAAACTCGGATACAAAAACGTACAGCATCTTTCCACGCAATTTAAAAAAATCACGGGAATGACTCCCGGAAATTTTCGTAAGCTAAAAGACCCGCCAAGAATTTTTATTGATAAATTAAATATTTGATTACCAAATGCTTTTATAAAACTCACACCTGCAATATACCCAAATTAAATTGGCGTTCTATCGGGGCGTGATTGGCAGCTTCAATTCCCATCGAAATCCAAGTACGCGTGTGAAGCGGGTCGATGACGGCATCCGTCCACAACCGAGCCGCAGCATAATAAGGTGAAATTTGTTGGTCATATTTTGATTTTATTTCATTATAAAGAGCTTCTTCTTTTTCGGGAGTAATTTCTTCGCCTTTACTTTTGAGCGATGCCGTTTCAATCTGCAAAAGTACTTTCGCTGCTTGAGCACCGCCCATTACGGCAATGTTTCCGCTTGTCCACGAAACGATAAGCCGCGGGTCATACGCCTTTCCGCACATTGCGTAATTACCTGCTCCATAGGAGTTTCCGACAACGATAGTAAATTTCGGCACCACCGAATTACTCACCGCATTGACCATTTTCGCCCCGTCTTTGATGATGCCTCCGTGTTCGGATTTTGACCCGACCATAAATCCTGTAACATCTTGCAAGAAAACGAGTGGAATTTTTTTCTGATTGCAATTGGCAATAAAACGGGTGGCTTTGTCGGCACTGTCCGAATAAATCACGCCACCGAATTGCATTTCACCTTTTTTACTTTTGACTACTTTTCGCTGATTTGCCACGATGCCCACCGCCCAACCGTCAATGCGGGCATACGCCGTGATGAGCGTTTGCCCGTAATCAGGTTTGTATTCGTCAAATTCCGAATTATCCACCAATCGCTTGATGATTTCTTTCATATCGTATTGGTCAGCACGCGATTTTGGCAAAATTCCGTAGATTTCTTCAGGATTTTCGTGTGGTTTTTGTGATTTCACACGATTGTAACCTGCTTTTTCATAATCGCCTATTTTGTCCATTGTGCGCCGAATACGGTCGAGAGCATCGCGGTCATCTTTGGCTTTGTAATCCGTCACACCACTGATTTCACAATGTGTTGTAGCTCCGCCAAGTGATTCATTATCAATAGTTTCACCGATTGCAGCTTTAACGAGATAACTTCCTGCCAAAAAAATACTTCCTGTTTTATCCACGATAAGAGCCTCATCGCTCATAATCGGCAAATATGCCCCGCCAGCAACGCAACTTCCCATCACAGCAGCGATTTGAGTAATGCCCATACTGCTCATCAAAGCATTGTTTCGAAATATCCGTCCGAAATGTTCCTTATCGGGAAATATTTCATTTTGCATCGGCAGAAATACGCCGGCACTGTCCACCAAATAAATAATAGGAAGCCGATTTTCGATAGCAATTTCTTGGGCTCGCAGATTTTTTTTTCCCGTAATGGGAAACCACGCCCCAGCTTTAACAGTAGCGTCGTTGGCAACGACAATACACTGTTTTCCAGATACATAGCCTATGACAACGACAACGCCTCCCGATGGACAGCCGCCGTATTCGGCATACATTTCATCACCTGCAAAAGCCCCGATTTCAATGCGTTCGCTGTCTTTATCGAGCAGATACTCAATGCGTTCACGAGCGGTCATTTTGCCTTGTTCATGCAGTTTTGCAATACGCTTTGCACCACCACCCTCTTTGATTTTGACCAAACGCTTACGTAATTCGCCTACGGCAAGTTTATTGAAATCTTCGTTGCTATTGAATTGTATGTCCATAAAAAAGATATATTTGGAATGAATTGCGAAAATACTTTTTTTTTAGAAATGGAACAAATTTTAAAGGAATTTTTAAAGGA
>JAUNTM010000162.1 GCA_030538675.1 Capnocytophaga sp. | reverse complement strand
CTATCCCCTAACCCCTAACCCCTAAAAAATGCTCACCTCTCTATCTATAAAAAATTTTGCGTTAATTGACGACTTACAAATCCGTTTTCCGGAAGGATTTATCATTATCACAGGCGAAACAGGTGCCGGAAAATCCATTCTGCTTGATGCACTTTCGCTGGTCTTAGGCAAACGTGCCGACCTTTCCGTACTTCGTAACAAAGACGAAAAATGCGTTATCGAAGTTGAATTTTCGGTAGGAAATTATGGGTTTCAATCCCTTTTTGATAGTTTGGATATTGATTATGAAGCACAAACATTTCTACGAAGAGAGATACTTCCTTCAGGCAAATCAAGAGCTTTTGTCAATGACTCACCCACGACCCTCGATGTGGTACAACAACTGGGCGAACATCTGGTCGATATACATTCGCAACACCAAACGTTGGCTCTTGGCGAATTGGCGTTTCAGTTTGGTATCATTGATGCTTTGGCAGAAAATCAGTCCTTGAAAGACAGCTATACCAAGGCGTTAGCAATTTTCCGTAAGGAAGCTAAAAAACTAAACGAACTTATTGATTTTCAGAAGAATGCCAACAAAGAATACGAGTATAACTTGCACTTACTTCGCGAACTGAAATCGGCGCCGCTACAATCGGGCGTTCAGGAACAGTTGGAAGAAACGTACGAACAGGCCGCCAACGTAGAAGAAATCAAAGAACGCATTACGCAAAGTTTACAACTACTTTCCGATGAGTCGATGGGCATCGTAACCCGCCTGCACGAACTCAAAAATACATTTGGTAAACTGAAAGAATATAAAAAACAGTATCTGTCTGTGTACGAGCGAATTGATTCTGCTTTGATAGAAATGGAAGACATGCAAAGTGAGTTGTTCGACATAGATGAAAATATAGAAACCGACCCCGAGACATTGGCAGATGTGTCGCGTAAATTACAGCTTATCTACGATTTGCAAAAGAAACATCAAGTAAGCACCGTTGATGAACTGATGGCGATACAATTGCAACTTGAACAATTGGTCAATCAGGTGGAAAATATCGAGGAATCTATCGCAGCACAACAACATCTGGTAGACCAACAGCGTGAAGAACTCACTGCCATAGCACACCAAATCCACTTGCTACGCAAAAAAGCAATCCCGACACTCGATACCAAACTCAACCAATATATGCAGGAACTCGGGATGCCCAACGCTCGTTTTGCTATCAGCGTAACGGAAACCGATACTTTTCATAGCAACGGTACAGACGAGCTGTCTTTCTTATTTTCAGCAAATAAAGGCGGTCATTTTGGTTCGCTTAAAAAAGTCGCTTCGGGCGGCGAACTCTCCCGCATCATGCTTTCCGTCAAAGCGATTATGGCTGAAAAAGTGTCATTGCCAACCATCATGTTTGATGAGATTGATACGGGAGTTTCGGGCGAAATTTCCAATAAAATGGGCGAAATCATGAAGCAAATGAGTCGAAACAGGCAAGTATTTGCCATTACGCATTTGCCCCAAATCGCTGCCAAAGGTACCTCTCATTTTAAAGTTTTCAAAGAAGAAATCAACGGACGGACTACTACGCAGCTCAAAACACTTTCGGAAGACGAACGCATTAGCGAAATTACTGAAATGCTTGGCGGTAAAAATAGTGGCGACTCAGCCCGTAATCACGCTATGGAACTGATTAAATTGGGAAAAAACGGATAAACTAAAAAAATCAAACACGATGCAAAAATCTCTATTGTTACTGTCTTTTTTTTGTGTTTTTTCTTGCAAACAACCTATAAAAAACAGCTATACGCTCATCGTAGGAACCTATACCGATACTGGAAGTAAAGGCATTTATACATTTGATTTTGACGCTATTACAGCCGATTTCTCAGCTGTTTCATTACATGAAGTGGACAATCCGTCATTCATGACCATAACCGCCGACGGACGTTTTATCTATTCGGTAAGCGAGAATGAGGCCAACACGAGCTCGGTGAATACTATCGGCTTGAGCGGCGGAATGCTCTCAGCGATAAACCGTCACCGGGTTTATGCCGATTGGCCGTGCCACATCGTGATGGACGAAAACAAGCGTATCGCAATAGCTTCAAACTACGGCGGCGGAAGCATCAGCGTACACCATATTGATGAAAACAAACACCTTACCGATACCGTCCAATACATCCAATTCCCGTCGTCCGAAACAAAAAAATCGCATGCCCATAGTGCTCAATTTTCGCCTGACGGAAACCATTTGTTCGTAGCGGATTTGGGAAATGATAGTATTTTTAAATTTGATTTGACAAAAAATAACGGTACTTACCAACTGCAAAAATCGGAAAACGGAAGCATTGGACTGCCACTGCACACGGGGCCGCGTCATTTCAAATTTTCCAAAAACGGGAACTATATGTACGCCTTGGGCGAATATTCGGGAAAGGTACATGTATATTCGTACGGAAACGGGCAACTTACCGAAATACAATCTGTAATGACTGACGATGTTCCTGCCGGGGGAAGCGCCGACCTTCATATTTCGCCTGACGGAAACTTTTTGTACGCTTCCAATCGGTTGGAAAATGACGGGATTGCTATTTTTTCAATTGATGAAAATTCAGGAAAACTGACAAAAATAGGCTACCAAATGACTGGTAAACATCCTCGCAATTTCAGAATTTCGCCTAACGGAAAATGGCTTTTGGTGGCTTGCCGTGATGATAACGAAATCCAAATTTTTACCATCGGAAAAGACGGTTTATTGACCGATAGCGGAAAGCGCATTGCGTTAGAAAAACCTGTGTATTTGGAGATAGTGGAGAGTGGTGA
>JAUNTM010000161.1 GCA_030538675.1 Capnocytophaga sp. | reverse complement strand
CAATGTTATCTGAGTGGCTCCCCTCTCCTTTGGAGAGGGGTTGGGTGAGGGCTAAGATACTCATCCTACATCGGATTCACGTTAAATAATGATCAAAAACTGAACTTAAACCCTAACACCTAAACCCTAATGAAAAATTATTTTAACACACTTAACTTACGCCGGCAATTAGCACAATTGGGCGTATGCGAACTTTTGGACAAAAACGAATTTAGCGAAGGCGTTTCGGCACTCAAAGGCAAAAAAATCGTCATCGTAGGAGCCGGAGCGCAAGGACTGAACCAAGGACTCAATATGCGTGATTCGGGGCTTGACATTTCCTACGCCTTACGCCAAAGTGCCATTGACGAAAAGCGTCCGTCGTATACCAATACCACTGCCAACGGTTTTACGGTAGGCACGTACGAAGAGCTTATTCCGTCTGCCGATGTGGTGTGCAACCTTACCCCCGACAAGCAGCATACTCCGGTTGTCAAAGCCATCATGCCGATGATGAAAAAAGGGGCTACCCTATCCTACTCGCACGGCTTCAACATTGTGGAAGAAGGCATGGAAATCCGCAAAGACATCACCGTGGTTATGGTTGCCCCGAAATCGCCGGGTTCGGAAGTCCGTGAGGAGTACAAACGGGGTTTCGGTGTTCCTACGCTCATTGCGGTACATCCTGAAAACGACCCTGAAAATAAAGGTTTTGCCCAAGCGAAAGCCTATGCCGTTGCCCTCGGGAGCGATACGGCGGGCGTACTGCGGTCATCGTTCGTTGCCGAAGTAAAATCCGACCTCATGGGCGAACAAACGATTCTTTGCGGACTGTTGCAAACGGGTTCAGTACTTGCTTTCGACAAAATGAAAAACGAAGGCATCAACCCCGAATATGCTGCCAAGCTCATTCAATTCGGTTGGGAAACTATCACCGAAGCCCTCAAATTCGGCGGTATTACCCACATGATGAACCGATTGTCAAATCCTGCCAAAATAAAAGCCCATCAAATTTCCGAAGAATTGAAAACTATCATGCGTCCGCTGTTTGAAAAACACATGGACGACATCATCAGCGGACATTTTTCAAAAACAATGATGGAAGATTGGGCAAATAACGATGCAAACCTGCTGAAATGGCGTGCTGCAACTGCCGAAACCGATTTTGAAAAAACTGCCGCTACGGACGAAACCATCAGCGAACAAACGTATTTTGACCATAACACATTGCTCGTTGCATTCGTAAAATCGGGAGTGGAATTGGCTTTTGAAGTCATGACCGAATCGGGTATCAAAGAGGAATCGGCGTACTACGAATCGCTGCACGAACTGCCGCTGATTGCCAACACTATCGCCCGAAAAAAACTGTACGAAATGAACCGTACCATTTCCGACACTGCCGAATACGGTTGTTATTTGTTCGACCATGCGTGTCATCCGTTGATAAAAGATTTTGTCAATTCGTTAAACAAAAATGTCATCGGGCGGGATTACATCTCTGATAAAGAGATAGATAACCTCGAACTAATTCAAGTAAACAAAGCCATCGAAAGCCATCCGATAGAGAAAATCGGAAGCGAATTAAGAGCTTATATGACGGACATGAAAAAAATCAAATAATGGATACAATAACGACCTATCTGCCACAAATTCAAGATGTTAAAGATGCCATGCTACGGCTCAAACCTGTCGTAGCCAACACGCCTTTGATGAAAAGCGTCCGCCTTAGTAATCTATTCAATGCCAACGTATTACTAAAAAGGGAAGACCTCCAGCAAGTGCGTTCGTACAAGATACGCGGGGCATATAACAAAACGGCATCGCTTACCGAAGAAGAAAAGCAAAAAGGCATCGTCTGTGCCAGTGCCGGAAACCACGCCCAAGGCGTAGCACTTTCATGCAAATTGCTCAATATCAAAGGGCGTATTTTTATGCCTGTAACTACGCCCCAACAGAAAATCGAACAAGTGCAGATGTTCGGCGAGGCAAATATCGAAATTATTCTGGAAGGCGATACGTTTGACGATTCCAATGCGGCTGCCATTCGTTTTTCCGAAGAAAACAATACGATATTCGTACCGCCGTTTGAAGACCCAAAAGTTATTGAAGGACAGGCAACCATCGCCTTGGAAATCCTCGACCAAACCACACAACCGATTGATTATGTGTTTGTTCCCATTGGTGGTGGCGGACTTTCGGCCGGCGTATCGAGTATGTTCCATTTGCTGTCGCCACAGACCAAAATCATCGGGGTCGAACCGCTGGGGGCAGCTTCGATGAAAGCCGCCATAGAGACCGGGAAACCGTTGGAACTCGCCTCGATAGACAAATTTGTGGACGGGGCTGCGGTGAAAAAAGTGGGAACTATCAATTTTGAAATCTGTCGGCAGTTTTTGAGCGACATCGTTACTGTTCCCGAAGGAAAAGTCTGCCAGACGATTTTGGATTTGTACAACCGTGATGCCATCGTAGTGGAACCTGCCGGAGCATTAACTATCTCGGCATTAGATTTTTACAAAGAAAAAATAGAAGGTAAAAACGTGGTGTGCGTAGTCAGTGGGAGCAATAACGACATTACCCGGACGGCGGAAATCAAGGAACGGGCATTGTTATACGCCAATTTGAAGCATTATTTCATCGTGCGTTTTCCGCAACGGGCAGGAGCATTGAAAGAGTTTGTCGCGGAAATTCTCGGCAAAACCGATGATATCACCCATTTCGAATATTCGAAAAAACACAATCGGGAAAACGGACCTGCCGTGGTGGGCATCGAACTAAAAAGCGAAGCCGACCTGCAGCCGCTCATCGACCGTATGAAAAAACATAATTTCTATGGCGATTACTTAAATAATAAACCCGATTTGTTCCAGTTTTTGGTTTAAGTTTTTTTTAGTGGAGAGTGGAGAGTTGAAAATTGAAAGTGGAAAGTG
>JAUNTM010000160.1 GCA_030538675.1 Capnocytophaga sp. | reverse complement strand
GATTTTGAGAGTTTTACCATTTCCGACGAAGCCATGTCGGCATTTTTGGGCGATGTGGAAAAAAAGCCGTTTGACAGCCTTGTCGTTACCATTACGGGCAAACAGGGAAGCGGAAAAACACGCTTTGCCTTTCAGTTCATCAATGCGTTGGCACAAAATTACAAAGTCGCCCACGCCAGTATGGAAGAACACCCGCAAAGCCGTCTGTATATGGAAAAAGTACAGCAGTATTTTAACGATACCACCCTTGCCAACACCGAAGCCCACGACGTGCGAACCCTTGAAGAGCTTGATACGCTTATCAAAAGAAACGATGTGATTGTCATCGACAGTTTTCAGAAAATGAAAGACTTACACAAACCGTTTGAAGTTGATAGGGATTTACGGAAGAAGTATAACGGCAAGCTGTTTTTGGTGATCTACCAACAGACCGTAACCGGACAAATGCGGGGCGGCAGCAAGTCGCAGTTTGACGGCGATATTATCCTTTTCACGGAAAGTTTTCCCGATTACAAAGAAAACTACGTGTATCCCGACAAAAACCGATATAACAGAGAAGTAGGTTTGAAATACAGTATTTACAACCAAAACCTACTCACAGAGCCCGAAGAAACAAACGTAATAGAGGTGTATTGATAATCAAGGCAATAGCCAATAGCTAATAGGGTTAAGCAAGGTGCAAGAGCGGAAACCCTATTTGGCTATTGGCTAATTCCTTAAAAACTTAAATGAAAATGGCAAATTTCGAACAATTTTTACCGCTTTTAAAGAAAAATGAAGGCGGTTGGCAGGAACTGAAAAACGATACCGGCAACTACACCAAAGGCGGCGTGCTTGTGGGGACAAATCATGGAATTTCAACACGTTTGTACGAAACTATCATCGGACGACCACCCACCAAAGCCGATATGAAAGCCATCACGTGGAACGAAGCCGTGCGGATTTACCGTAAGTATTTTTGGGACGTAATGAAAGGCGACCGCATTAAAAATCAGAGCGTTGCGGAAATCATCATCGACCACGGCGTGAATGCGGGCGTATCGGCAGCTACAAAGCTCCTGCAACGGGTTTTAAACAACAAATTCGGCAAAAGCCTGAAAATAGACGGCAGTTTTGGCGAAAAAACCTTAGAGGCTTTGCACAGTGTAAATCAAGAGCAATTACACAAAGCCTACAAAAAAGCCCGCGAGGATTTTTATAAATCGCTGGGAAACAATGAATTTCAAAAAGGTTGGCTCATACGTGCCAATCGCTTTTTTTTTTCGATAGGTGAATTTGCCGGAAAGAATAAAGGCAGCATTACAGGCGTACTATTTGTTACGGCAATAGTCGGATTTATAGTGTACAAGCAAATTAAAAAACGTAAACCAATAAAAATTAAATAAAGCTGTTGCCACCAAACCCAAAAAACGTAAGAAAAAACGGTAAACAAATGAAAAACGCACCTCAAAAGGGTGCGGTTTTTTTTGCACACAAAACCCCGCCCCCCTGCACACAAAAAAAAATGAGCGAAAAATACGTTTGTATGTGATTTGTATTCATTTAAAATATTGTAAATCAATAAATTAATCACTTGCACACAAAACATACAAATAAAATGCCCTCTTTTAACCTGTGAAGTTTACAAACGCACTATAACAGAAGAGGGGAGGTGTCTTTCATTACTGCACACAAAACCCCGCCCCCCTGCATACAAAAATAATGAGCGAAAAATACGTTTGTGTGCGATTTGTGCTTTTATAAAACCGTGTAAATCAACACATTAACTATTTGCACACAAAGCACACAAATAAAACACACCCTAACAACCTGTGAAGTTTTAAAACTCGAAGTTTGCGGATTTTACCACTTCATCAGCAAATTTGTTCCGTGCGGTATAGGCTTCTGTAATTTTCAAATCGTGGTGCCGGGCCTGGTCGCGAACCTTTATCGCCGGAACGCCGCTGTTGAGCAAGTCGGTAATACCAGTATCTTTTAAAGAATAGAATTGGTATTTGTTGGGTAATCGGTGTTTCTTCCGGAATTTGTCCCATTCGTCCGATATTTTTTTAGGCGAAAGTTGTTTTTTGCCGGCTTTGAAATCGTTCGCACTAAATAAAAAATCACTGTTTTGTGCCGTCGCCAAATGCTGTGCAAGGTCGGGCATAAACGCATCGGGAATGGTAACGCTTTCGGACTTGCGGTTTTTGGAATTTTCGCCCGAAATTATAATAAATCCTTTGTGGAGCTGTACATCAGAAACTTTTAGTTTTGTCAGTTCGGTACGGCGGACAAAGCAATAATAGGTGAGCATACACAGCACGAAATAATTAAAATTATCGTTTTTGCTTTCACGAAGTAGTTTTTTCACATCACCGGTAAGCACTTCTCTTGTTTTTTGTGTTTTCGGTTTGTGTTTGATGCTTTCGGCTGCATTTTGGTTTACGAAACGTTTGCTTTTGCACCATTCTAAAAAAGTAAACATAAACCGCAAATGATTGTTATACGTGCTTGACGAGTTCCGTTTCTCGTAAAAAATATAGTCCAGATAATTGTTTATCAAGTAGGTGTCTATTTCGATAATAAACTTTAGCTGTATTTTTTTTGCTTTCAGATATTGCGAAAACAGGGCTAAATTAGATGTGTATGCCCGTAAGGTGTCGGGGCGTTTGATACCGTCCTCAACCTCTCTTTCTTGCATTTGCAAAAACAACTCGGAACAATATTCCAATGATTTGTATTGCACGTTGGTGTCTTCATAAAAAGGCGACCAGCCTTGCTCTAATTTCAGATTGATAGCCGCCGCCATTTTTTTGGCGTACTTCATTCGTTCGCTTTTGGGCTTGATCACGGGAACACGTTTGCGGAAGCGTTTAAATTCGTCTTGTGCAGGCACTTTGGCATAATAAACAATAAGCCAATCTGTGTTTATTTTCAC
>JAUNTM010000159.1 GCA_030538675.1 Capnocytophaga sp. | reverse complement strand
GGTTCATCGAAACAAATAAAAATATAAACAAAATGAGATAAAATGGTTTTTGCTTGTCGGGTAAGAATTGAGAATTTTGGTTCTTTTTTGCCCTTCGCAAATACGTTTCTCGTTATAGGCAACCCCTGACAAGCGACCGTGCAAACAACAATCGCCAGAAAAAAAGCGAATAATTTTAACTTTGTGGAACACAACAAACTATGTTAAACCAAGAACAATACGAACGATTTATTTCGCATTTACCGAAAGACATCAGCACTTCATTTAAAGAAGCCGTTAAGGAAGAGGCGAACTTTATCGTATTGAAAAAAGGCGAAATTTTGTTTGACGAATACACTAAAAATAACAAAGGATACCTTATTCTCAAAGGCAGTTGCGTTCGTTGTATCATCACACCAAACGGAGATGAAAAAGTTGTTTTTTTTCATACAGAAGATTTTATTCCGATTATCGGAAATGCGTATGTACGAAGCGAAAACTCTATTGTAAGCTATTCACTAAAAGCAAATGAAAATACGGAAGTTGTAGAAATAGACATATCCATTCAAGAGTTTATAAAAACAGATACCGCTTACATACAGTTTGCCACTCAAAATGCACTTCGCTTTTTTGCAATCCAAAATCAAATTCAAAATCACTTAATCGGACTTTCCAGCGAAGATTTTTTTCAATGGCTGATAAAAGAATACAGTTTTATATTTCAGCGTTTCCAATCCAAAGACATCGCAAGTTTTATGGGTGTTACTCCTACTTGGCTGAGTTTGCTTAAACGAAAAGTAACACAAAAATAATTTTGTCCAAAACGCATTTCTTTAATTAGTTAAAGCCGAAAGTAGATTTAACTTCCGTTCTTTGCATTAATAATACGATAAAGATTTTTGTATAACAACTAAAATTTAAAAACAATGAGCAAAGCAAGATTAATGACACGTCCGGAAGATTTTCAGAAAATTGGTATTAAACCGGGTATTGTAGAACTATGGGAAGACGGCAGACGAGCAGGTAGTGATGCTGGTGTAAACGAAGTTTGGTATTTTGATGCTACAATGGAAGATGGCACAAAAACCGTGGTAGGTTTCCGCCCGAAAACATTGGAAGCTACAGGAGTTGACGGCGACAGCCCAAACCTGAATATCGACATCGTAATGCCCGATGGCAAAGAATACCGAGATATGATTTATGTTCCGGTGGAACAATCTGAAATCAGCAAGGAAAGCTGCAATGTGAGATTTGGGGAACACAGTGTTGTTGGGGATTTAAAGAATTACACCATTAAAATTGAACCCGTAAACGGTATTGGGTGCGAACTGCATTACGAAGCATTGGTAAAACCTTTCCGTCCGGGCGGAACAGCACACGTGGCTTTAGGCGATAATGATGAGTTCTATTATACCGATATGTCCATTCCCAAAAATAAAGTTACGGGAACTATAACAGTCGATGGCAAAACAATTGAGGTAAACGGTTTCGGCTACCACGACCACCAATGGATGAACCTTACACCGATGGCGGCTTATCATCATTGGCTTTGGGGCAGGTTGTATGCAGGAGAATATACGTTGGTCATCTACGACTTTATTACTACCGAACGCTTCGGATTTACACGTATTCCTATCCTCGGAATTTTAGACGGAAATGGTGATGTGATTTTTGATAATACGAAACCTGTCGATTGCCAAATAGAATTGTATCATCAGGAAGAGATGAAAAAGGATTTTCCTAAAAAATCAAATTATACGTTCAACGACCACGGCAAAACTGTAAAACTGAATATCGAATGGTTGGAAGAAATTGAGGTTCGTAATTTATATGGTTGGGCAAACGAACAGCAAAAAGCAGCTTACGACCAAGCGGGAATTATGCCGACCTATATGCGTTATTATGCCAAAGCAGATTTGACCATATTGGAAGAAGGTAAAGCCGATATACACGAAACAGGCGATATGATTTATGAATTTGCCTACTTCGGTAAACCTGATAGCAGGGCACATTTGTAATCTAAAAAACTTTCTTTAAAATGAAATTTTTAAGGCGACATTGGTACAACGTAGGCTTTATCATAGCTATTTTATCTTCGGTAGTTTTGGTGTTTATTTGGAATGACATTTCCATATTGCAACGATTATTGATACTAAACTTCATCGTAATGCAGTTGCATCAGTTTGAAGAATATGCTTTTCCAGGCGGACTTCCTGCAACAATGAATATTTTGCAAAACAAAAGCGAAGACCCCAATCGTTGGCTTCTTAATCAAAATGCTACTTTTTGGGGTTGTATAATCACGGTATATGTTTTTTATTTTCTTCCTATTTTCTTTCCAAATTGGATTTGGTTTGGGTTGGGTGGAGTTTTAACAGGTTTATTCCAAATTGTTGTGCATTTACCATTGACGTTCAGACTTAAATATTGGTATGCAATGGGTAATGCAAGCGTATTTCTCGGACACATTCCTATCGGCATTTACTATATTTGGTACATCACGGAAAATAATTTGGTGGTAGCTTCTGATTGGTGGATAGGTGCAGCAATCGTAGCGTTTACAGGCATCGGACTTGTAGGTGTTTTGGGTTACAAACTTTTGACAGACAAAAACACACCTTACCCATACACAGACGAAGAACTTTACAAACCTTGGATAATGAAACGAATTGCGAAGCTACAAGCGGACGAAAAGAAATAAACAGACAACGAAAATTGGGGTATGCCTATAACAAGGGTTTTGCAAAATGGCGGGGTTCCGTCTAAGTTGAAAGTTTTCGTTTCATAATCCGCAAAAGCCAATTTTATTGGCTTTTTTTGT
This sequence comes from Capnocytophaga sp., assembly GCA_030538675.1. GTDB lineage: Bacteria > Bacteroidota > Bacteroidia > Flavobacteriales > Flavobacteriaceae > Capnocytophaga. The sequence goes on along the minus strand of JAUNTM010000159.1, from coordinate 144 downwards.
AACTTAGCAAATAGAAATTGGCTTTTGCTACGTGTCGTCTAAATCGAAACTTTCGTCTTCGATTTCCCGCCACTTCGCAAAGCCCAGAACCGTTATGTGCAATAATCTCCAAACTCACGCATATGAACGAAATTCTATATAAAA
>JAUNTM010000038.1 GCA_030538675.1 Capnocytophaga sp. | reverse complement strand
AATTTATTGTTTAATTTTTTTAATATATTTCTTATGAAAAAATATATCCTTATTGCAATTACAGTTATGACTTCTGTAGTATTCACAAAAATATCCGCACAAGAGCAAAACGATTTTCTTTCAAATCCGAAAAACGAAATAAAAATCAACGCTTTATATCCGTTTTTTGCCGGAGCAGAGTTGGTGTACGAACGCTATCTGTCGGCTGATATTTCGGTAGGAACAACAGTTTTTGCAGAATATGATCCTTTTCGTTCCTTTACGGTTTCGCCTTTCGCACGCTATTATACTGGCAAACAGGCAAATGCAGGATTTTTTGTAGAAGGAAATGCCTTGGTATCGCAGAAAAACAATCAGTTTTATGACCTTGAAAATGACAAAGTTGCCTTTGGTGGCGGTGTGGCATTAGGTTATAAATACGTAACCCGTTCCCGCTGGGTATTTGAAGCCAATCTGGGCGGAGGAAATGCCAACAGCCGTTTTTTAATGCGGGCAGGACTGATGGTCGGCAGACGTTTTTAGCCTGAAAATTAAAAAATTATAGTTATGGAAGAAGAAGCTGTCCGAAAAGGGCAGCTTTTTCTGTATAAAAGGCGGTTTGTGATAAAGCAATATTTCAAACAACATCAGACCGTTTCAAATCACCTCAAACTATTTTTCATAAAATCGTTGCAAACTTTCCGGATTGTTTTTTGGATGTCAGTATATTGAAATTCAATAGTTTGCGTAATCAGAGAGCCGTCGTATTCCGATTTGCGGCTCAATGCGTAGGCGGTATGGCGGGTGAGTTGCCTCTTTTTGAGACCAAGAGCAGAAACCAAACGTTCCGCCGATGCGAAAAAAAGAAGCCAACCGTAAGAAATCTTGAATTTTGGTGCTGGTTTGTCCAGTTGTGCCGCGATAGATGACAATACGGTTTTGTAACTAAGATTGGCAGCGCTGATGACAAACCGCTCGTTTTCAACATCGGACTGAAGTAATTTGATGCAAGCCTCAGCTACGTCATCAGCACTCACAAAGCCCGTACTTCCTGTAGTGCAGAATCGTAGTCCGCGTGCTACTTTTTGGAACATAAGCCCCGACCCCGAATCCCAATAACCACTCCCGATGATAACTGACGGATTGACCACCACCACGGGGATTCCCTCTTGCGATGCACGCCAAACTTCCATTTCGCCACCGTGTTTGCTGATGGCATAATCATGATTGTCTTGGTCGGCATTCCATGGCGATTGTTCGTTGGCAGCAACGTTGTGCGTATGCGAAAGTGCCGCTACGGAACTGATGTAGCACAATTTTTCTATTTGGTGAGCGATACAAAGATTGACTATCGTAGCGGTGCCTTCCACATTGGTTTTTATCAATCTATCAAAATCATCGGGGGAAAAGGAAACCAATCCGGCGGCATGGATTACCCTACGAATTCCCTCAAAAGCCAGTTCGAGTTGGGGAATGTCGGTGATGTCGGCCTGTACCCATTCGATGCGTTCGAAGAGTGACGCACCGGCATTCCATAAACCGAAATTCTGACGTACTTTTTCGATGCTTTGTAGCGTGCGGTAAGTCGCTCTGACCCTCTGACCCGATTGTGTAAGTTGATGCAGCAGATGCGAACCGACCAATCCGGTGCCGCCGGTTATCAAGAGCGTAGGTTGTAGGTTTTTGTGCATTCTTTTGATGTGAAAAGTAATTCGGAAATATGTGTTTTATCACAAATTGATTTCTAAAAACAGTTTATTTTGAAATCAAATTCCTTGCTTTGATGAGGTCTTCGGGCGTGTCGATACCGATGGTGCTGTGTGGTGTGATCGCCAGCCGTATGCGGTAGCCATTTTCCAAAAAACGAAGTTGCTCGAGTTTTTCAAGCTTTTCGAGTGGCGAGGCTTCCATTTTTGTAAAAGCCATCAACGCTTCTTTGCGGTACGCATAGATGCCGATATGTTTGTAATGCGGGTAATCGGAGTTTTTATCTCTTGGAAACGGCACAAAAGCTCTTGAAAAATATAAGGCGTTATTGGCAAGGTCGGTTACAACTTTCACGTTATTCGGGTTGGCGATGTCTTCAGGGTCTGCGATTTTTTCCATTAGCGTAGCCACATCTACTTTGTATTCGCAATCATTACGGAAAATATCGAGTAACAGTTTGAGAGAATCCTTGTGCGTAAACGGCTCGTCACCTTGTATATTGACGATGATGTCGGTGTCGAGGTCTTCGCAGGCTTCCGCCAGCCGGTCGCTTCCGCTTTGGTGTTCTTTGCGGCTGTACAACACATTGCCGCCATTGATACGGACAACTTCCCCGATGGTAGTATCATCGGTTACTACGTATATTTGGTCAAACAATTCGGACGCAACCACGGCCTCATAAGTACGTACAATGACGGGCTTGCCGCCAAGGTCTTGGAGTAATTTGCCCGGAAATCGGCTTGCGGCATAGCGGGCAGGAATCATAGCTGTGAAATTCATAAGTTTGGGGTTTAATGATAAAGAATCAGGAGTTGCTTTATATTTGCACATATTTTCATAAAAATATCACTTTTATGATGCTACAAAGATACTTTTTTTTGTTGGAATGACGATTTTTTTTTAAAAGAAAGTGAAGATATTTCGTTATGTAAACTATACCTTATATATTTGCAAAACCAAATATAAGTACTATGTTGATAGACATTCGTAAATTATCAGTAGGCATCATGTTTCCTATTGAGGCTTATGAGGGAGCAATCCCCAAAATGGAAAATCAAATAAAATTGGCACAACAGGCCGAAGCCAACGGTTTCGATTCGCTCTGGGTGCGTGATATTCCACTTAATAATCCTGACTTTAAGGATGTAGGACAGATTTACGACCCTTGGGTGTATCTTTCGTACGTTGCCTCGATGACCCAAACTATCAAGATAGGTACAGCAAGCGTTATATTACCGCTGCGGCATCCGATTCATGTAGCGAAAGCGGCGGCAAGCCTTGACGCACTGTTTCCGAACCGTTTCCACATGGGCGTTGCTTCGGGTGACCGTCCTGCCGAATATCCTGCATTCAATAAGCCTTTTGAGCTCAGAAGCGCCCATTTTAGCGAGCATTTGCAGATGTTGCGTGATTTTTGGAAGAAATTTTTCCCTACTTATAATAATGATTACGGTACATTGCTCAGCGATGTCGGTGATGTGATTCCCAAGCCACTTCGCGGCACTATCCCGATGTACGTAACCGGGCATGCCGGCGGGCTCAATATAGAGTGGATTGCCGAGCATTCCGACGGTTGGATGTATTATCCGAGAGATTTTGCTTTTACAAGCAAAGTTATCAAAGATTGGCGTGAAGCGCTCAATAAGACAGGACAGCTCTACAAACCGTATATCCAGCCTGTGTATATTGATTTGGTTGACAACCCCGATGCTGAACCGCAGAAAATGGATTTAGGTTTCCGTTTGGGGCGTAATTATTTGATTGATATGTTTATTACATTGAAAAATCTGGGGGTCAATCATGCTATATTGGTGATGAAATACGCTTCTCGCCCGATGGATGAGCTTATTGATGAGATAGGAAAAGAAGTGTTGCCCAAAATACAGTAAATTTAGTTTGAATGGCTTTGACGTTTGACGTGGTTTGATTGCCTACGGCGTTTGAAATTGTTTGAGGTGGTTTGAAATTGTTTGATTGCCTACGGCGTTTGAAGGTTTTCATGAAAGTAACCTGATGATATTTAACGTGAGTTCGATGTGGCAAGTTGTTGAATATTAGTATTTTATTTTCGCAGGAGCCCTCACCCCCAACCCCTAACACTTCCTCGCTTTCGCTCACATAAGGGAGAGGGGAGCTACTCGGATAGCATTGAACTTTTTCTCCCCTCTCCCTTGGAAATCGAAGATTCATCGAGACCAAAATCTAAACTAATAAAAATGAGATATAGGGGTTGGGGGTGAGGGAATTAAAACATTGATTTACAATGTTTTCTTATATCGAACTCACGTTATTTAGCGATTTACCATATCGGGTTAGCGTTGAATAAACAATCGGGCAATTTCAAACGGCAAAGCTATTCAAACGCCGTAGGCAATCGAATAATTTCAAGCACTAATCCTCATAGAGTGAATTTTCCGTAAAGTCTTCATCTTTATAACCGATTAAATACACTTTCTGTGTCGCTCGCGTAAGCGCCGTGTAAAGCCACCGGAGGTAATTATCATCTTGTCCGTCAGGGATATAAGGTTTTTCGATGAAAATATTTTTCCATTGACCGCCTTGGCTTTTGTGGCAGGTGATGGCGTATGAATATTTGACCTGCAGCGCGTTGAAGTACGGATTTTCTTTTGTTTTTTGATGCCGATTGCGGTTGGAAGTTTCGTCGATGTAGTCTTGCATCACTTCTTGATACAACCGGTAGGCGTCTTCTTGGGGCAATGCGGGACTTTCCGACTCGAGGGTGTCTAATAATAATATGGTGTCAAAAGGAGTTTGTTCGGGATAATCGACCAAGCGTACTTTCACTTCGGCAAACCGAAATCCGTACCATTCTTTGTAGGTGTAAATCTGGAGTAGTTCCAAAGTGTCGCCATTGGCAATAAAACTCACTTGCGTGGAATCTTTGAGCCAATAATAATTATTTTTGACAACCATAAGAAGGTCGCCAGTGGAGAGTTCGTCATCATTTCCTAAGATGACATTCCGTATCTGTTTGTTGTAAAGGACAGCACGTTTGTTGGAGCGTACAATTACGGCAGTTTGCTCGGCACCATCATAGCTATACGCATCTTGAAGGGCTTCTTGTATGTCCATTCCTTGCGTAAGTTGTTGTATATCAGTATAATTATTGATGTCGAATAAAAAATCGGAGCAGCTGTTGGGGAGCATTTCGCGTAGGTGTGTGGCATTGGCAAGAATTCCCGACTGGGCTTTTTGCCGTACTACTTCGGTGAGTTCGGTTTCGATGGTGTTTTTGCCGTAATTCAATGATAAATAGGAGCTGTTGAGCGCAGGACTTTCGTACGCATTCACGGGAGGCAATTGTGCGGTATCGCCCAAAAAAAGAAGTTTGCAATCCGTTCCCGAATACACGTAATTGATCAGGTCATCGAGCAGGGAGTTGTAGCCATCGGGTGTATCGCCAATCATGGAGGCTTCATCTACGATAAAGAGAGTATTGCGGTATTTGTTGGGTTTTCGTACGAAATTCATTCCGTTCTGGGCATCGTTTTGGTGGTAATAAATAAATTTATGAATGGTGTAGGCTTGTTGTTGGGCAAAAGCACTCATCACTTTGGAAGCCCTCCCTGTGGGAGCGAGCAATATGGATTTAAAACGAATGATCGGCAGACACTTCACAAGGCAGTTTGTAATCGAAGTTTTGCCTGTTCCGGCATAGCCTTTGAGCAAAAAAACAGGTGCTGGCGATTCGTTGTCGAGCAAAAAGTCGGCAAGTAATCGTAAAGCGGCCTCTTGCGAGCGTGTCGGGCGATGCGAAAATGTTTTTGTTAGTGTTCTGAAAAACAGTGATTTATCCATTACTAAAAATTAAGTGTCAAAATTATTAGTTTTTTTACAGAAAAAATACTTTTCAGAAAGAAAAAAAATTGTAGTTTTGCGTGAACCAGTCAAGATAAATCTAAAACAATATTTTTAACAATGAAAAAGATTCTTACAATTGCATTTTGGGCACTGAGTATTTTTTTCTGTTACATGATTTACAAATCAGTAATGGAGCCAATTGAGTTTAACAAAACGAAGAGCAACCGCTATACCGAGGTCATTCGCAAGCTCAAAGACATACGTGATGCACAGGAAGCGTACCGCGTGGTAAACGGTAAGTACGCCTCAAATTTTGACGAATTAGTGAATTTCGTTGAAAACGGAAAATTTACGATTACCTCACAGCGTGATACCAGTTGGATAGAGTTCAACCGCACGTTCAATATTGATGAACTCAAGCAAGGTGTTGTTATTGATACACTTGGGTACCAGTCTGTCAAAGATTCACTTTTTAAAAATTCAGACCGCTACAAAACGCTCAATGAAGTAATCCTTAAAAGCGGAGGCGAAGAGAAAAAAATTAACGTAACGATGAAGTCGGGAACGGTAGAAAAAAACGGCTACGAAGTATCCGTATTTGAAGCATCTGTACCTAAAGCAGAAGTACTTTGGGACCAGTCGGCCGAGCAAATCATCAACGAAGAAGAAAGAAATAGCGTAGAAGACGTAAAAGGAAAAGAAATAAAAGTAGGTTCACTTGAAGACGTAAGCACCAATGGAAATTGGCCTACCTTATACGATGCAAGAACTGCCAGAAAATAGCATATTACAGACGTATTTCAAAGCATTGTCCATTCAAGTCAATTTGAGTGGACTTTCTTTTTGTGTGTTCAATCCGGCATTGGAAAAGGTAGAAACCATATACCAGTTTGCGGTTGATTTCAAATACCCTAACAGAGCCGCGATAGAAAAGCAGTTACAATCTATTTTCAGTACGGAAGGAGATTTACGGCAAGAGTTTGATACTATAAAGGTGCTGCACAATACCGAGCATTTTGCCTTTGTGCCACGCGCCCTTTATACAGAAAACACAAACGCACATCATTATTTGAAATATTCGGTACGCATTGATAATCAAGATTATGTAGCAACAGACCCTCTTGATGTAATTGATGTGGTCAATGTGTATTCGCCCAACGTGTTGGTCAATAACGTATTGCTTGATTATTACGGACCGTTCGATTACCAACATACGGCTACGGCATTACTGCGGATGTTCCTCACGCATTACGCTACCCAGCCGTACGATGTTATGTACGTTTATATAGAAAAAACGACGTTTTATATAGCGTATTTTCATCAAAAGAATTTGCATTATTTCAATCGTTTTGAATACGAAACAAAAGATGATTTTTTATACTTTTTGTTGTATTCGGCAGAACAATTGGGCATCGATATGGAGCAAATACCGCTGTATATCAACGGTGCTATTACAGCCCAATCGCCTTTGTTTCATCAGTTAAAAATCTATATCCGAAAGGTTCGTATCATGGAATACAAAGGACGTACAAAACCGGCGGATATGGATACGGAACTGTTTCAGCAAAATTTTATTTTAACACAAATGTTTTAGACATCATGCGTATTATTTCAGGCAAGAATAAAGGGAAAAGACTGGTGGCGCCCGCTCAATTGCCCGTGCGGCCTACCACCGATTTTGCCAAAGAAGCCCTGTTCAACATCCTTAATAACCATTATTATTTTGACGAATTGTCGGTATTGGATTTGTTTGCGGGCACGGGCAATATCAGTTATGAGTTTGCCAGCCGTGGGGCGTCGGGCATTGTATCGGTAGATAATCATCATGGTTGCGTGCGGTACATTGGTAAGATAGCACAAGAATTGGATTTCCCCATAGATGCCATAAAATCGGACGTGTACGAATTTCTCAAACGCACTTCACAAAAATTTGACCTTATTTTTGCCGATCCGCCGTATGACTTTGAAATTTCCAAATTTGAAAATTTAGTTTTTCTTGTATTTGAAAATCAGCTTCTTACCGATGGAGGTACGCTCGTAATAGAACATTCCAAACATACCGACCTTAGTGAGTTGGCACATTTTGCGTACGACAAACGCTATGGCGGAAGTGTATTTAGTTTTTTTGAATTACCGCCAAGAGAAGAAGATGATGAATAACCTATCGTAATTTTACAGTCGTTTGTACGGGATAATGGTCGGAAGGATACAAATCCTCGATACGGCGATGATTGATGGTAAAGTTCTTGGTTTTCAGATTTTTTGAAACAAAAATATAATCAATCCGAGTCTCGGGAATTCTATTGGTGTCAAACGCAGTAAATGTTCCTTTCGGAATTTCGGGATGGCTTTTGTAGCTGTCGTTAAGCAATTCTTTTAATACTTTAATGGCTTCACTATCAGGAGTTACGTTAAAATCACCAGCAAGGATTACTGCTATTTTACTTTCGATAAGAGGCGCGATGCGTTGGCTGATGAGCTTGGCACTTTCGAGCTGAGCGGTTTTGCCCTCGTGGTCGAAATGCGCATTGAACACATAAAATATTTTTTTGCCCTGTTGGAGTTTTACCCATGTGCAGATGCGGTTACAACAAGTAGCATCCCATCCTTTGGAGGGAGCGTCGGGAGTAGGGGAGAGCCAAAACGTACCGCTGTCGAGCAATTTGTATTTATTCTTATCGAAAAAAATGGCAGCATATTCGCCTTTTTCATGTGCATCATCGCGTCCTACGCCTATGCGGGTATATCTGGGAAAAGCGTTTTCTAAAAAAGTAATTTGGTGATGCAGCGCTTCTTGCACACATAAGATGTCAGGGTTGGCATCGCGAATAGTAGTTTCAACTTTGGTTTTTCGGTTTCCTTTCGTCCAAGCGTTGATGCCGTCACGGTCATTGTCATAGCGGATGTTAAAGCTCATGACCGATACAGATTGTGCTGAAACAAAAAACGAAAGCAATAAGGCGAAGTATGATAGTAAGTGTTTCATTGGTAAGGGGCTAGGTTATAGGGGCTAGGGGATTAGGAGGGAATAGTTTAGTCATTTTCAACTCTCAACTTTCAACTTTCAACTCTCCACTCTCCACTAAAATCACGGGGTAGAGTTAGACACTTGAATAAGTTTTCCGTTAAAAAAACGTTGTCCGTTGAGAGCAAAATCGGTGATGTAAGTTGCCATATCGTGAGGAGTTGTGGAGGCTTGGTAGCCCGGAAAAGCCTCTTCGAGCATTTCGGTTTGCACTGCTCCGAGAGCCAACACGTTGAATGCAATTTGTTGCGCTTTATATTCCTCGGCCAAAAGTTCCGTCAAAGTGATAACAGCCCCTTTGGAAGAGCTGTACGCCGCCAATCCCGCAAATTTCAAACTCCCTTGCACGCCCCCCATACTGCTGATATTGACCACGTGCGAACCTGCCGGCATATACGCAATAACCGTTTGGATAAGGCGGGCTACGCCGTACACATTCACCTCATAAACTTTTTGGAAATCGCTGGTAGTTAACTGCTCGAAAGGTTTATTGACGAGCATTCCGGCATTATTGATAAGGATGTCGGCTTGCTGCCATTCTGTTTGTACAAACCGGCGTACACGTTCGAGGCTTTCATCGGAAGTGATATCAAACGGGAAAAAATCAACATTGGGCAATCCCAATTTTTCGAGAGGTTCGGTGTGGCGTGAAAGCGCTAATACGTCGTGTCCCGCTGCCGAAAACTGTTTGACCAATTCGATGCCGATACCTCGGCTTGTTCCTGTGATGATGATTTTTTTTGACATAAGTATGTTGCTTGATTTTGATACAAAACTACAATTTTTTTATCACTATAAATATAATACTAAGGAATTAGGCATTAGCCAATAGCCATTCTTTAAGGAATTAGGCATTCGCCAAATAGGGCTAAGCCGACCGCAAGCATAAGCCTCCTAATGGCTATTGGCTAATGCCTAATTCCTTAACACGATTTAAATTGTCAATAAAATATTAATTTTTAGGAAGACTACGTTTGATACCTTACTTTTGCATAAAACTTATTGTACCGGATAATGATAATAAACGAAAGACACACCGTCCTCTCCGAAGACTACAAAATACGAAGCACGCAAGTCAATCTCAACAACCATCTTGGTCTGTACGGCATTTTAGGGATGCTACAAGATGCCGCAGCCGAACATGCCGAAAGTCTTGGTTTTGGATATACACAATTGGTCAAAAAAGGATTTTTTTGGGCGTTGTTGCAACAAAAACTCAAAATGGACGAATGGCCGAAATGGAACGAAACCATCACAATTCAAACATGGACAAAGCCCATTGAAGGTGTGTATGCCGTACGCGAATTTGAAATTTTCCATAATGGAAAAAAAATAGGCGAATGCGCAAGTCTTTGGATTACCATCAGCATCGAAAGCCGCCGTCCGATTGACCTTTCCAAGGAGCAGGAAATCTTTTGTCCGCGAACGGATTACAGCCTCGATTTAAAAACAAATAGGGTGCAACTGCCTGAAAATATGCAACTTATTCAAAATAGAAAAGTCCAAATAAGCGACCTCGATGTCAACCTGCACGTAAATAACGTAAAATATACCAAATGGGTACTTGACATGGTGCCGCTCGACCAGAACAAGGATTTTTTCGTCAGGGAATACGAAATTAATTTCCTTTCGGAAACCTTTCTCGGCGATGAGGTTGAGGGATATATGAGCAAACCCAAGCAAATCGGCGAATGGCAGGCGGAAACATTTTTCTACGGAAAAAAAATAAATCAAGACAAACCTGCTTTCATTTCCAAATGGATTGCCGAAAAAATACGGAAAAAATAACCATGGAACGCAACGATTATTCCCATAAATGGGCAGATTTGTTAGAAAAACTCAAACAAATTCTCGACCAGACAGGACTTGAAATCAAAACCAAATGGGCGAGCGACGTGTATGTGTACGGCAAAACGAACGTATTGAGCTACGGAGCATTCAAGAATTATGTAGCATTGTGGTTTTACGATGGCGCATTGCTTTCCGACCCACAAAAAGTACTCATCAATGCACAAGAAAACGTAACCAAGGCTCTCCGGCAGTGGCGGTTTACATCGGTGGAAGAAATAGACGAAAAGCTCATAGAATCCTATCTGAACGAAGCCGTCGCTAATGCCAAAGCAGGAAAAACAATCAAGCCTGCACCTTTCCGGCAAGTGGCTGTTCCTGAATTTTTACAAAAAACGCTTGACGCTGATAATTCGCTGAAAAAAGCGTTTGGCGCACTTACCCCCGGCAGACAAAAAGAATATTCGGTGTACATCGCCGAAGCCAAGCAAGACAAAACAAAATTTGCCCGTATAGAAAAAATAAAACCAATGATTATCAATGGAATAGGGCTTAACGATAACTATAAATAAATGGAAATAACTGTACCGAGAACCATTACCGTGATGCGGTATATCACGCCACTGCGCGAAGGAGGTTCGCTGCCTGCATTGGCAGAAGCCGATGACGGATTCCGCTATGTACTAAAATTTCGAGGAGCCGGGCATGGCGTAAAAATGTTGATTTCCGAACTTTTGGGAGGGCTTATTGCAGCTCGGTTGGGATTGAGAGTTCCCGAATTGGTTTTTGCCGAACTTGATGCCGATTTCGGGCGTACCGAAGGCGATGAAGAAATACAGGATTTACTCAAATTTTCCGAAGGACTCAACCTCGGTTTGCATTTCCTTTCGGGAGCGTTGGCGTATGAGCCGTCCATTCCTATAGATACCTTTGAAGCCTCTAAAATAGTGTGGTTTGATGCGTTTGTAACCAATATCGACCGAACGTATAAGAATACCAATCTGCTTTGGTGGCACAAAGAATTATGGGTTATTGACAATGGAGCATCACTGTATTTTCACCATTCATGGAAGGATTTTGAGCACGCAGCACGCAGTCCCTTTCCGTATGTGAAAGACCATGTGTTGCTCTCGCAAGCCGCCGAATTACCGCAGGCAGACGCGTATGCAAGGCAGGTGTTGGGAAGCGATTTTTTTGAAGCTGCCGTTAAGCTCATTCCCGAGCAATGGCTGCAATGGGAAGGCACGGACGAAACACCCGGCCAAATCCGCCAAGTGTACATAGATTTTCTAACCCACCGACTTGAAAATTCCGAGTTGTTTCTAAAACAGGCAATCCATGCAAGAGAGTAAATTGTACGAATATGCCGTAATTCGGTTAGTTCCCGATATTGAACGTGAAGAGTTTTTCAATGTCGGACTCATTATGTTTTCGAAGAAAAATAATTATCTCAGAGCATCGTATCATATTGATTTAGATTTGTTTGCATTACTGGGGATGAAGCTCGAATACGATGAAGTGGATAGGAGTTTGGATACTTTCTGTAAGATAGCCGAAGGCAAATTGCCTGCAAGTACTGTTTCCCGATACGCTGTCCCTGAGCGTTTTCGTTGGCTTACGGCAGTGCGCAGTGCTATTGTACAAACTTCGCGACCGCATCCCGGCAAATGTGATGATTTGGAACTAACATTCGAAAAATTATTTCAGCGGAATGTATTGAGAAATGAGGTTTGATATGATGAAAAATAGTTCACGAAAATAGTAATTTAGATTTCATTTGTAGACAAAAAACGTTTTACAATTTATTTTTAAAATAAAAAAAATATGACTGATTTTTCATTTCCGCAAGGCGAAAGCCAACGAATTATCGAGAAAAACGAACGCACCAAAGCATGGCTCGAATGGGGTCCGTACCTAAGCGAACGCCAATGGGGAACCGTCCGTGAGGATTACAGCGAAAACGGCGATGCGTGGAATTTCGTATCGCACGCCCAATCGCGGAGCAAAGCCTATCGCTGGGGCGAAGACGGTATTGCGGGCATCAGCGACCGCTTGTGCAACCTGTGTTTTTCCATTGCGTTGTGGAACGGCAAAGACCCGATTCTCAAAGAACGCCTCTACGGATTGAGCAACGGACAAGGCAACCACGGGGAAGATGTCAAAGAATTGTACTATTATCTCGACAATACGCCCACACATTCGTATATGAAATACCTTTATAAGTATCCGCAGAGCGAATTTCCGTACAGCGAACTTGAGCGTATCAATGCCGAAAGAGGACTTTCCGACCAAGAATACGAATTGCCCGAAACAGGGATTTTCGATGAAAACCGCTATTTTGATGTGCAAATAGAATATGCCAAAACGGACGTTTGCGATATTTCCGTAAAAATAACCATTACCAATAGAAGTTCCGAAAAAGCCCCCGTTACGCTTTTGCCAACGCTTTTTATGCGGAATTATTGGAGTTTTATCGAAATCGGTGAAAAACCAAGTATTCGTCTTCAAAATGACAACGGAAAAACATTCGCCGTTGCGGATAATTCAAATATAGGACGTTATTTTTTGTATTTTGATAAAGCAATGCAGCATCTTTTTACCGAAAATGAAACCAATAACGAAGCCATTTACGGCGAAACCAATGCCCATCCGTACAAAAAAGATTTGTTTCACAAGGCGGTTGTAACCAATGATTTTTCCGCAGCAACAAGCCGAACCGAAGGCACAAAATTCGCCCCAATGTATCAATTGGAGCTGGAGGCAGGCGAAACCAAATCAGTTTATTTGCGATTGACCAACAGTGAGTTATCCGACCCGATGGCCGAAGTTGAAGCATTGTTTTCACTTCGTAAAGAAGAATGCGAAACCTTCTACCGGCAACAATTCAAAACAAAAGACGAAGAACAATTCCAGATACAAAAACAAGCATTCAGCGGGCTACTTTGGAGCAAACAATATTATTATTTTGATGTAGAAAAATGGCTCGAAGGTGACCCCAAACAGCCCGAACCACCACAAGGACGTTGGAAAGGGCGCAACTCGGACTGGCTTACGCTTCGCAATCACGACATATTGCTCATGCCCGACAAGTGGGAATATCCATGGTACGCCTCGTGGGATTCGGCATTCCATTGCGTTACGATGGCGCTCGCCGACCCTGCTTTCGCCAAACAGCAATTATTGCTTTTTACCAAAGAATGGTATATGAAACCTAACGGGCAAATCCCGGCTTACGAATGGAATTTCAGCGACGTCAATCCGCCTGTACAACCATGGGCAACGCTCAAAGTGTTTGAAATAGACAAAAAAATCAAAGGCAAAGCTGATATCAATTTTCTCAAACGGATGTTCCACAAGTTGTCGGTCAACTTTACGTGGTGGGTCAACCGCTTGGACAGCACGCAAAATAACGTTTTTGAGGGCGGATTTCTTGGTTTGGACAACATCGGTGTTTTCGACAGAAGCCAGAAAATCCCGGGAATGAAAACGCTCGAGCAGGTCGATGGCACAGCGTGGATGGCGCTCTATTGCCTTTCGATGCTCAAAATCTGTCTTGAAATTTCCAAAGAAGACGAGGCTTATGACGAAATGGCAACCAAATATTTCGGACATTTTATCCATATCGCCAAGGCGTTAAATCACATGAACGAAGAAAATAAGGGGATTTGGGACGAGCACGACGGATTTTTTTATGATAAAATCACGTTTGACGATGGAAATTCCAAATTGGTAAAAGTCCGTTCGGTCGTGGGAATGCTTTCACTCATCGCAGTACTTCATATTGATGAAGAGACGCTCGACCGCTTACCCCGATTTCGCAACAGTTTTAGCTGGTTCGAGAAGCATCGCATGAGCAAAATCAAGCACCCGATTATCCAAAAAAGTGATGACGGTAAAGGGATTTTACTCTCGTTAGTCCCCAAAAATCGGATTGATAAACTGATGAAAACGCTTGTAGACGAAAAAGAATTTTTGAGCGATTACGGCATCCGTTCGCTATCCAAAATATATCAAGAACCGTATACCGTACCGCTCGAAGGCAATGATTACCAGATTACGTATGACCCTGCCGAATCGACCAGTAATATGTTTGGCGGCAACAGCAATTGGCGAGGACCGATATGGTTTCCTATTAATTACATTTTGATAGATTCGTTGCGTGAACTGAATAAATTTTTCACCAATACACGGTACGAATTTCCGAGAGGAAATGCCGAAAACCACTTGGATTTTGGCGGAATTGCCGACCAAATCAGTCTGAGGCTGATACGTATTTTCCAAAAAGATGGTAGTAGCAATCGTCCTGTGAATCTTTTGCATAGTGAATTGTACCGCAAGGAAGATTTCCATGAACTGATTCCGTTTTTCGAATATTTTCATGGTGATAACGGGCGGGGCATAGGGGCTTCGCATCAGACCGGCTGGACGGCACTCGTAGCCAACCTAATAGAAGACATAGGAGCATAACAAAAAAGGCTGCAGAATAATTTTCTGCAGCCTTTTTTTGTATTTGTCTGTTACAGAGTGTTTTACAGTTTGAAATTTGCCCCGATGGTAACGGCATTAAGATTGGCATTTTCACGGTTTATACCGAAATATCCTACATAGACTTCAAAGTCAAGGGACTGATACCCCACTTTTGGCTGGTATAAGAAACCTCCTTTAAGACCGCTTGGATGGATGCCGATAGCATACCCGAGGTCAGTACCCACGAAAAGGTTTTCCAACAGCGTATATTGAGCCGTAGCCGCTACCGGAATATATCCGATGTTGTCCACTTTGACGCCGTTTACATCTTTGCCGAAGAAGGTAGAATACCCTGCCAATCCGCCTACTTTAAGGTTTTCAACCACAGGGATAAGGTACGATACGTTTACGCCGGCATTGAGGGAAAACAGATCGCTAGCATCGCCTACGGGAAGCCCAACGTTAGCCCCTACGCGAAGTTCACCACTTTGAGCATTTGCCCATCCGAAAGTTGCCAAAGCAACCACTAAGATTAAAATTTTTTTCATTTTGTTTTTTTTGATTTTATGTTTATCGGGACAAATGTATAAAAATTATTTTGTTTTAAAAATTAAATTTTTGTAAAACGAAGATTAAGTTATCGTATTGATGTTACGGGTTGCCATTCATTGTGATAGGAAGCGAAGTGTACGCTGTGGGCTGTTACCTTTGGACAGCTTGCAGTATATCTTCCAACAAATCTTCCATTCCTTCCAGCCCCACCGAGAGGCGTACGGTTTTATCACTGACGTCCATGGCTTTGCGTTGTTCGGCGGATAGCGTTCCGTAAATCGTACTTGCAGGATGTATGGCGAGTGAGCGATTGTCAAATAAATTGGTAGCTCTGCGGATGAGTTTCAAATGATTTAAAAAATGAAAAGCTTCTTTGCGTGAAGCCAAATCAATGGTCAACATTGCCCCGTAGCTATTGCCAAATTGCTTTTTGCTGATAGTGTGGAACGGATTGGAAGGCAAGCCGATGTAGTTGACGTATTCAAATATAGTACTCTCTTCCAATGCTTTGGCGAGCGATAAGGCTGTGGCGGCTTGTTTTTCGTATCGCAATGCCAGTGTTTCCAATCCTAACAGCTGTAAATGAGCGGTCTGTGGTGTCATGTACGCACCTATATTCCGGTGTATTTCGAGCCTAAGTTTGGCTTTGAAAGCGGCATTCCCTACTTTTTCTGCCATTGATTTCAATCGTTTGCTGTACGACCAATCGAATGTGCCGTAGTCAATGATAAGTCCGCCCGTAGAAGTTGCTCCGCCCGAAATGTATTTTGTGCTCGATACCAATTCAATATCTACACCAACGCTTTTCGCGTCAAATACATGAAACGGAATAATAGTAGTATCGGCGATGAGAGGAATCTTTTTTTCTTTGCAAATGCTTGACAGCATACTCAGGTCGGCTACTTCCAATTGCGGATTGGTGATGATTTCTAAGAAAAGGCAACATGTGTTTTCATCAATATTTTTGCGGACATCCTCAGGATTGGTCAAATCGCAAAAGCGCGTCTCTACGCCAAATTCTTTGAGTGTATAGTTCAGAATCGAAAAGGTATTGCCAAACAAATGTGCCGAAGTTACGATATTCGCCCCGGCATAAGCGATTTCCATAAATGTATTACTGATGGCTGCCATACCCGAATTGAGCGCCGTAACGCTATAAGCTCTGGTGATTTCTTGTACTTTTTGTTCAAAATGCTGTACTGTCGGGTTGGTAATCCGTGAGTAGGTATGGTCGGTTGAACGGTTCAAAAAAGCATCTTCCATAGCTTCGGCACTGTCAAATTCAAAAGCTACCGAATGGTAGACAGGCATAGCGATGGAATGATATACATCGGGTCGTTCAAACGATTTATGTAAGACTTTACTTTCGTAACTTTTTTTCATGAGAAGGGTGTTTTGTTGTTTGGCATTCAATCAATTACATTCTTTTGTTTTCATCTTGTCCACCGCTTCTTTAAGCTGGTTGAGCGCACATTGGATAATGCTTCGCGGACACGCCAAGTTGATGCGCATAAAGCCTTCGCCTTCTTTGCCATACATGGCACCGTCATTGAGTGCGAGTTTAGCCCCGTCCACACAGAGCAGTACGATTTCTTTTTGGCAACTTGCCAATTTGCGGAAATCCAAAAACACCAAATAGGAAGCTTGCGGTACGATAATTTCGATTTCGGGGATATTATTTTTGATAAAATCCGTAAGAAAATCAATATTTCCCTGTATGTATTGTAACAGTTGTTCGAGCCATGCCTCGCCTTGCGTATAAGCGGCGGCCACGGTACGAAATGCGAAAACATTACCGTCGGCAAGCATGCTGTTTTCTACGTATGATTGGAATTTTTTGCGAATTTCAGGATTTTCGATAACGGCGTAAGAACTTGCAAATCCAGCCATATTAAAGGCTTTGCTTGGCGATGCAAACACGATGCTGTTCAAGCGGGCTGATTCACTGACCGAAGCAAAAGGAATGTGTTTGTATCCCGGGAGCGTCAAATCAGCATGAATTTCATCCGAAATAACGATGACATTATTCGCATGGCAGATGTTGGCGATGCGTTCCAACTCATCACGTGTCCATACGCGTCCGCCGGGATTGTGCGGATGGCAGAATAAGAACAATTTGCATCCTTTGATTTCTTTTTCAAACTGCTCAAAATCAATGCTATATTGACCGTTTTTCAGCACCAAAGGATTGTTGGCCAAGGTTCGTCCGTTGTTTTTAACGACCAACGAAAATGGATAATACACGGGTTGTTGTATCAAAACTTTGTCGCCCGGAAGTGTAAAAGCTTGTACTGCCAATGCCAAAGCGGGGACAACGCCGGGGGTGAACGAAATCATATTCGCTTCAATTTGCCATCCAAACCGCCGTTTTTGCCATTCGATAATGGATTGATACCATGATTTGGGCTTGGAAGTATACCCAAATATCTCATGCGATATCCGTTCGCGGAGCGCCTCTACGATGAAGGGAGGTGTACGGAAATCCATGTCGGCAACCCACATAGGAAGCAGGTCGGCACGTCCCCAGCGGGGTTGTAAAGCTTCCCATTTGAGGGCATCGGTGCCATTGCGGTCTATTATTTCGTCAAAATCGTACTTCATATAGTTTGTTATTTTTTTTGAAAAATGTGTATTTGTATTTTTTAGCGATGAAAACAGCACCAAATATATGAATTTTTACAGTTTTATAAATATACGATGCGTTTTTTTATTCATTTAAGGAAACAAAGAACATTTGAAAAAGTGTAAACAAAAAAGGAAAATAAATCATAGTTGGTAATTTATTTTCCTTTTAAAATATTTCGGGATGAATCTTTCGTGCTTATTTAGCGATATTTACAGCACGAGTTTCACGGATTACAGTAATTTTTACTTGCCCGGGATACGTCATATCTGTTTGGATTTTTTGCGAAAGGTTGAATGATAATTCGGTTGCTTTTTCGTCGCTGACTTTCTCGCTTTCCACGATGACACGCAACTCTCGGCCTGCTTGTATGGCGTATGCTTTTTTCACACCATGAAATGAAAAAGCCGCATCTTCAAGGTCTTTGAGTCGTTGGATATACGAGTCAAGTACTTGTCGGCGAGCCCCCGGACGGGCTCCGCTAATAGCATCGCAAACTTGTACGATAGGCGAAAGCAAAGAATTCATTTCTATTTCATCGTGGTGAGCCCCGATGGCGTTGCATACTTCGGGCTTTTCGCCGTATTTTTCAGCCCATTCCATACCGAGTAAGGCGTGTGGCATTTCGGTTTCCACTTGTGGTACTTTACCTATATCATGTAGTAAACCGGCACGTTTGGCAAGTTTTACATTCAGTCCGAGTTCGGCAGCCATAAGACCACAGAGCTTCGCTACTTCGCGAGAGTGTTGCAACAGATTTTGCCCGTATGACGAGCGGTATTTCATGCGCCCAACGCATTTCACAAGCTCAGGATGCAAGCCGTGAATACCAAGGTCGATGACGGTACGTTTTCCTATCTCGGCGATTTCGTCTTCTATTTGTTTGGTTGTTTTTTCAACCACTTCTTCGATGCGGGCAGGGTGGATACGCCCGTCGGTAACGAGTTTGTGTAATGACAGTCGGGCAATCTCCCGGCGGACCGAATCAAAGCACGAAAGGATAATGGCTTCGGGGGTGTCGTCAACGATGATTTCCACGCCGGTAGCAGCCTCAAGAGCCCGAATGTTGCGGCCTTCACGCCCGATGATACGCCCTTTGATATCGTCAGATTCCAGGTTGAATACCGATACGCAATTATCGACAGCCTCTTCCGTTCCGATACGTTGTATGGTATTGATAATGATTTTTTTAGCTTCTTGCCGGGCAGTAAGTTTGGCTTCTTCGAGCGTATTTTGTATATACGACATCGCATCGGCGTTAGCTTCGTTTTTAAGCGAGTCGATGAGCTGTACTTTAGCTTCTTCGGCAGAAAGTCCTGAGATGACTTCAAGCTGTTTTACTTGGCTTTTGTGCAATCGGTCTACTTCGTCTTGGCGTTTGCCAAGGGTTTGTAGCTTGGTTTCGGCCTCTTGGATTCGTTTGTCGAGGTCATCCCGGAGTTTTTTATTTTGGGCCAATTCGTTGGAAACCTGCGATTCTTTATCACGGATACGCTTTTCGGCTTCCGCCATTTTCTTATCCTTACTCACGATGATTTTCTCATGCTCGGCTTTGAGTTCGATAAATTTTTCTTTGGCTTGAAGGATTTTATCTTTTTTGATATTTTCAGCCTCGATTTTCGCTTCTTTCAGATAGGTTTTGGCTTCATTTTGAGCCGTATTGATAATTTTTGATGCTTGTTTTTTTTCTAATGATTTGGCAATGGCCAATCCGATAGCCAACCCTATTACGGTGGCTCCTACGATACTTAATATGAGTAATGTATTCATTCTTGTTGTTAGTAATTTTAAAATGTATGTATAAAAAAACCTGCATTGAATGAGTTTGCATAAACTCTAAAAGACAAGATTAAGGCTACTGAGTTGTTCAAAAATCCGTTCGATGACGGCACGCTATCACAACCCCACTTACCTATATAAATTATTGGTGTTGAGTTTATCAAAAATGCTTCAATGCAGGCAGTAATTTTCCTTTGTAAGAACGTATTTTTTAGGTGAAACTGAGGCTGTCAATCAATTGATGAATCGCTTCAAGTTTTTCTTTGATTTGCGAATCCTGAAGGGTTTCGCTTAGTTGTTCTTGCTCTATGCGGGTAGCCAATACGATGGTACACATGGCAAGGGCATCTCTTTTGTCTTTCAGTTCGTAGTTCGTCTCGAACTCGCGTATCATCTCGTTGATATTTTTAGCCGCCTTGCGAAATCCTTCTTCTTGCTCAGGTGCTATGTTCAAGGGGTAAACCCTATCGCCTATCGAAAGTTTTATTTTCAATAATTCACTCATAATAACCTGTTATTCAGAAAGATAAGCTATACAAGCATCAATATCGCGGATGAGTGCATTTATCTTTAGTTTGCTGTCTGTTTTATGTTCATTACTGCCGAGAACACTGTTTGCCACTTTGAGCATTTGGTACTTCTCTTTCCATTCGGCTAACTGCCAATTTAGGGCTGAATATTCGCTTTTCGAGGCTTCGAGGGCTTGTTCCAAACGTACATTTTCAGCTTGCAATTTTTGGTACGCTGACTTGAGAGAAGCTGTTTTTTGCTCAAGCAAATCGACTAATTGATAGATGTCATTGGTTGTAGGCATAACGGCGTTCTTTGCGTACAAAATTAATGCAGAAAGTTTGAATATACAATTTTTTCGTTAGATTATTTTTATTTTAACTTTAAAAATTGTAAATAAAAAACTGATAAACAGCTATATAAGATACTTTTTTCTTTAGAAAAAATATCAGTCAAGCGGTTTCTGTATCTTTTGTTTCGTTCGTTTTTAGCGATAGGCTCACATGGTTTAATATTCAAATGTTCCGTATACGCTATTGATAGTCAGTTTTTTACGTTCTGATGTTTCAACTTTCCCAATGATTTGGGCATCAATGTTAAACGATTTTGAAATGGCAATAATCTCGTTGGCGATTTCTTCAGGAATGTACAATTCCATACGATGTCCGCAGTTGAATACTTGGTACATTTCTCTCCAGTCAGTTTTTGACTCTTGTTGTATGAGTTTGAAAAGTGGTGGTACATCAAACAGATTGTCTTTGATGATGTGCAGATTTTCTACAAAATGTAGGATTTTGGTTTGAGCGCCGCCACTGCAATGTACCATGCCGTGTATCTGTGTATTGTCAAACTGTCCGAGTATTTTTTTGATGATTGGGGCGTATGTACGGGTAGGCGAGAGGACTAATTTTCCTGCGTCAATGGGGGCATTTTCTACGCTGTCCGTAAGTGATTTGCTTCCCGAATAAACCAGTTCGCTTGGGATGGCAGGGTCATAACTTTCGGGGAATTTGCCTGCCAGATAGTTGGCAAATACATCATGTCGAGCCGAGGTAAGTCCGTTACTGCCCATGCCGCCATTGTATTGATTTTCGTAGGTGGCCTGTCCGTAAGAAGCCAACCCGACAATGACATCGTCTGCTTGTATGCGGGCATTGTCGATGACTTTATTTCGCTTCATCCTTGCCGTTACGGTCGAATCCACGATGATGGTTCGTACAAGGTCGCCCACATCGGCTGTTTCGCCACCTGTTGAGTGGATTTGCACGCCGTATTTGCCAAGTTCGCCGATGAGTTCTTCCGTGCCGTTGATGATAGCTGCAATGACCTCGGCTGAGATTAGATTTTTATTTCTCCCGATGGTCGATGAAAGCATGATATGGTCGGTTGCACCTACGCAAAGCAGATCGTCGATATTCATGATCAGGGCATCTTGGGCAATACCTTTCCATACCGATAAGTCGCCCGTTTCTTTCCAATACATATACGCCAATGCGGATTTGGTACCAGCACCATCGGCATGCATGACCAAGCAATAATCGTCATCATTTGTCAAATAATCAGGCACTATCTTACAGAAAGCTTTCGGGAAAAGCCCTTTGTCGATGTTTTTGATAGCATTATGTACTTCTTCTTTGGCGGCGGAGACTCCCCGCTGTGCATATCGTTTGCTTGCTTCCATGCGTTTGTATTAGTTTTTTGGATGTAGATGTTTTACCAACGAGCAAATTTATGAATATTTTAATGAAGAACAAAAAACGATTTTCAAATTCTCAAAATCCAATATTACCATTCATTTTCCAACGTTGATACATTGGGCTGAATTTCCCAACGTTGGCACGTTTCATTTCCCAACGTTGGCACGTTGGGCTGAAT
>JAUNTM010000037.1 GCA_030538675.1 Capnocytophaga sp. | reverse complement strand
TGTTCTTAAAAGATACATGGCAAGCAGCAAGAAAATTAAATTTGGGATCACTACAGCCATTAGTGGGGTGAGTCCCGATTTTTCGGCAAGAATACCAAATATACGGTCGAAAAATACAAAAATAAATCCTATCACGATACCAAAAGCAAGATTGACCCCCATACCGCCGCGCCGTTTTACCGATGATACGGCAACCCCTATAATCGTCAAAATAAAAGCCGTCACCATGCCGCCCCAACGGCGGTATTTCACAAGTGTATAGCGGTTGATATTGGATGAACCTTTGAGTTTTTCACGTTCTATGAACTTGTCAAGCTCAAATATATTTTTAGTTTCGGCAGCGTACTCTACAGGCATCAAGTCTTCTACTTTAAAAGCAAAAAGCGTATCGAGCTCTTGCTTGGTCTCGATAATATCATCCCCTTCGCCGATAATACGTTTTGTGTAATTGGTAAGGCGGTAGGTTTGTACGCTGTCATTTTCAATCCAACGGATGGATTGTGCCATGATCTTGTATTTTAAGTGTATTCCGTCAAAATGTTCTATAGAAAAATTATAACCTGTCTTGTTTTTGTAATTAAATGAACTTACATACAAATATTCATCTTCCGAATATTGGTTGTACAGGTTTTCAACATTTTGTACGCCACCACTTCGAGAAAGGTATTGGTTGCGGAATTCGTTATATTTTTTGCTCGCTTCTGGCACGATGAACATTCCCATTACAAAAATAATCACCGATATGATAGTTGCTCCTACAAAATACGGACGCAAGAACCGCGTATAAGACACTCCCGAACTAAGTATCGCAATGATTTCTGTATTGTTTGCCAACTTTGAGGTAAACCAAATAATGGAAAGAAACAAAAAAATAGGAAACAATATATTGGCAAAATAAGTGGCAAAACTCGCGTAATATATCAGAATTTCGGTCGTTGGCGGTTTGCTGGCTATCATTTTATCCACCTTTTCCGACAAATCGACCATGATTCCTATGGGAATGAACAACAGCATCATCACGAAGAATGTTGCCAAATAACGCTTGAGTATGTACCAATCTAATATTTTCATTAGTAAAAAGTTAGGTTTTGGGGGGACAGATTTTAGGGGGAGGTTTTAAGGAATAGGGAATATTAATTACAAGCCACCCCTACTTCCTAAAACCTAATCCCTGACCTCTTATTTCACAATCGCTGTGCGAGTTTCACGACCATTTCGTTTTTCCACCGTCCGAAATCGCCCGCGAGGATACGCCGCCGGGCTTCGCGAACCAACCAAAGGTAAAATCCTAAGTTGTGTATCGTAGCAATTTGTTTGCCAAGATATTCGTTGGCTGCAAATAAGTGCCGCAAATAGGCCTTTGTATAATAGGTATCTACGTATGTATGTCCGTCGGGGTCAATGGGCGAAAAATCATCTTCCCACTTTTTATTTTTGATATTGATAATGCCTTCTGCGGTAAAAAGCATTCCGTTGCGGGCGTTGCGGGTCGGCATTACGCAGTCAAACATATCGACTCCCAAAGCAATGTTCTCCAGGATATTCACGGGCGTCCCCACTCCCATCAAGTAGCGGGGTTTGTCGGCAGGCAAGATATCGCAAACCACTTGCGTCATAGCGTACATTTCCTCGGCAGGCTCGCCCACCGAAAGGCCGCCAATGGCATTTCCGTCAGCATTTTTACTTGCGATGTATTCCGCCGATTGCTCCCGCAAATCTTTGTATACCGAACCTTGTACTATCGGAAAAAGACTTTGTGAATACCCGTATTTTTCAGGGCTTGTTTCCAAATGGGCGATGCAGCGGTCGAGCCAGCGGTGCGTCATGTGCATTGAGCGCCGGGCGTAATGATAATCACACGGATAGGGCGTACATTCGTCAAACGCCATCATGATGTCAGCCCCGATAGAACGCTGTATATCCATCGCTTTTTCGGGCGAAAAAAAGTGATACGAACCGTCGATATGGCTTTTGAATTTTACCCCTTCTTCTTTTATTTTCCGATTTGCGGACAATGAATATACTTGGTATCCGCCACTGTCGGTCAAGATGTTTCTGTCCCAGTTCATGAATTTGTGAAGCCCGCCTGCTTTTTCCAATATTTCCGTCTGCGGACGCAGGTACAAATGGTATGTATTGCCCAGAATGATGTCGGGGTTGATGTCTTCTTTTAATTCCCTTTGGTGTACGCCTTTGACGGAAGCCACTGTGCCTACGGGCATAAATATAGGGGTTTCGATACTGCCGTGCGGAGCTGTTATTCGTCCGGCTCTTGCTTTGGAAGTATCGTCTGTTTTGAGTAATTCAAATTTCATATAATAATGTATCGTCCTTGAAACCGCAAAAATAGAAATAATTTGGGGATGAGCAAGTTCTCTATAGCGGTTATTACATAAAAAACACTATCTTTGAACCGCAAAAACAATGGTTATGACGATACACAAATACTTTCCGGTCTTTCTATTTTCCGTTATCGGCTGGGTAGCGCAGGCTCAGGATGATGATGATGGTTTCATCCGCCAACAAAAAGACATCATCGTTAAAGATACTTTGGATACACGTTATTTTGAAGACCAATTCTACCTCGGCGTTACGTATAACTTACTCACACCCAAGGCAGATAATGTAGCACAACAAAATTTGTCGCGTGGTATTCTCTTCGGTTTTCAGAAAGACATTCCGCTTAACGAGCGGCGCAACGTTGGTTTGGGGGTTGGCATTGGCTATTCATACGACCTTATTTACAGCAATATGGTGGCTTTGCGTATCAATGGTGTTACCAATTATTCGATAGTGGAGAGCCTTAGTGATGAAGGGCTGAGTAAAAATTATTTTGAAACCCAAACATTGGAATTTCCGATAGAATTTCGTTGGCGTACCTCAACTGCCGAAAGTCATAAATTCTGGCGGGTGTATACGGGCGTTAGGCTTGGTTATATGTTTAACGGCAAGAATTTATTCAAGCGAGATGACTTGAAAATATCTTTCAAAAATCCTGACCTTTCACGCAAGTGGCAATTCAAAATATATACCGCTTTTGGGTATAATACTTGGAATTTTTTCGTGCAATACACGCTTACGCCATTGCTGAAAGATGCTGTAACTACGGACAATATCTCATTGAAGTCAAATACGCTACAAATGGGGTTGATGTTCTACATCTTGTAATCAAAACGAAATCACTTCTTTCTTGCGGGCAAAGGAAAAAAGAAATATGAACAAGCTCAAAAAATAGCCTATCCGGGCTATATAATCGCCAAAACGCACGTAGAATGTAACTTTGTCATTGCGTTGTATCGTTTCTTTCAAGCTTCCTTGTTCGCCATACGGCAATGAGCTGATAAGGTCGCCACGCTGGTTAATGAATGCGGAAATGCCTGTATTGGCACTTCGGGCAATACTGCGGCGGGTTTCTACAGCCCGTAGCTTGGCATAGCTGAGTAGTTGCCGGTGTCCTTGCGTATCGCGCCACCAGGCATCATTGGTCAAAATAGCCAAAAAATCAGCTCCGTTGCGTACATAGCCTGTAACAAATTCGCCATAAATAGACTCATAACATATAATGGGTGCTGCCGCTCCCGAATGGGTATCGGGTGCGAATACGCTACGTTCTTCTTGCGTTGTCTTGAGGGCTACCGTACCGCCCAAATTGATAAGCGTCTCGCCCAACAGAGGTTTGAGAACGTTTTGGTAAGGGAAATTTTCGACTCCAACCACTAATTTTGATTTGTGATACAGCGGAATGTCTGTCTGGCTTCCGAGCATAAAAGCCGAATTATAATCGTTGTACCAAATACCATCACGCCAATAGTTGCTTTGCGGAGTACGCTGGTTGTCATTTACCAAAAAATCAATCATCGCCACACCGCTGACCAACCGGGCATCAGGATACTGCCCAAGCCATTGCCGAAGCATCACCACAGGCATCGAGACCGGAAGTTCGTCAAGGCGTATATTATCCGCAAAAACCGTTTCGGGGGCTATGATGTAGCGAACCTTTTCATCCATTTCCGGCTCGGAAAGCGAAATCATCAATTCGGCAATCTGCTTATTTGAAAGATGGTATTTTTCGGTATAAGGGTCGATATTCGGCTGGAGCACAACCACCGACACCGGATTTTCTTTTTCGGTATACTTGGCGTACATCACATACGAAATAGCTATCGGAACGGCAAAAAACAGCGTAGCCAACCCCACATAAGGCGTAAGCAGTCGGCGTTGGCGTACCGGAATGTAATTTTCATATCCTAAAAAGATCGTAATATTGATGAGCCAAACCCAAAGCGTCCCTCCGAAAGTCCCCGTATATTCGTACCATTGCACCCACGCAATATGTTCCGAAAAAGCATTCCCCAGATTGAGCCAAGGCCATGATACATCCCACGTAAGGTGAAATTTTTCAAACGAAAGCCAAATCGCTATCATGAAAATCAATGCCATTTTTTCCGGCAAACGCTTGGCTACAAAATGATAAAGCAACATCGTGATGCTCATCAGAAGCGTGTTGGTCAGTATCGCAAAAACCATCCCGATTTCGGTAGAATACCATATCCACCAAGTGGTGATGCTATTCCATATCAAAAAAGCTAAATAACTCACCATGAGTACCCTGCGCTTGGTATGACGGTATTGTTTCCGGATGCGTTTTTCGGCAATCAAAAGAGGCACTAATGCCACAAATAAAAATATCGGAAAACCATATACAGGCCACGAAAGCGCCAAAAGAAGTCCGGAAATTACCGCTAATAGTACGTTTTTACTCATGATAGAAAACAGATTTTTGCAAATATCTGAAAAATGAATGAGTTGTAACCTCATAAAAGTTCTTTTTTTTGTAGCTTTGTACCTTTATTTTAGCGTATCATATATGAAAACAGATTGTATTCCCTACGGACAAATTCGTTTTTTTTCTTCTTTGATGAATGATTACACAAGTGAAAATCCTCGCCTGAAGGATTTGTACCATCGTTTTCCGACGGTAGAAAATTTTAAAGCCCAGATAGAAGAAAAGCAATCTTTTTTCAATGAAGAAAAACGCCGTGTTTTGACACACGCGTTGCGGGAACAATACGGACAACTCCCTGTCAATAAAGCTGTAACGGCCAATATCGAAGCCCTTGCCGACCCGCACACATTCACTGTTACTACAGGACATCAATTAAGTTTGTTCACAGGGCCGCTTTATTTTTTATATAAAATAATTTCGACTATCAATACCACCCGGCAGCTCGGCAAAAGCTATCCCGAATTCCGATTTGTCCCCGTTTATTGGATGGCAACCGAAGACCACGATTTTGCGGAAATCAATCATTTTCATTTGCATGAAAAAAAAGTATGCTGGCACAGCGAACAAGGCGGTATGACGGGCAATTTCGACACCCAAACCCTTGATGTTGTCTACGAACGCTTTGCACAAGAGATAGGCTTGGGCAAAAATGCCGACTACTTAAAGCAATTATTCAAAGAAAGCTATTTGAATCACTCCGATTTGGCTTCGGCAACCCGCTATTTGGTCAACACTCTTTTTGAAGCCCACGGGCTTGTCGTTGTGGATGGTAAGCACGCTGAATTAAAGAAAGAATTTATCCCTTATATGAAAGAAGACCTCGCACGGCATACGGCTCATACAGAGGTAACGCAAAGCATTCAGCTATTACAGCAAATTGATAAAAATTACCCTGTACAAGTCAATCCGCGAGCGATAAATCTGTTTTACCTTACTCCCAACGGACGACACCGCATTGTACGCCAAAACGATGCCTATGCCGTACTCGATACCGACATCCGCATGAGCGAAACCGAACTGCATGCTTTGCTGGAAACATCGCCCGAACGCTTCTCGCCCAACGTCATCATGCGGCCGCTGTATCAAGAAGTAATTTTGCCCAACCTTAGTTATATCGGTGGTGGTGGCGAAATCGCATACTGGCTTGAGCTCAAGCAGTTTTTCAAATCGCAACAAGTACCTTTCCCGATACTTATGCTCCGAAACTCGGTGATGCTCATCAACCAAAAACAATATGAGAAATGTCAAAAAATGGATTTGCCTGTCGCACAATTATTTTTATCGCCGACAAATCTTAAAAACTTAAAAACAAAAGAATTAAGCGAATTCCCTATTGATTTCGCTCCACAACGGACGGTATTGCAGCAACAATTTGCCGACTTGTACCAATTGGCTACAAAAACCGATGCTACATTCGAAAACGCCGTAAAAGCACAAGAGAAAAAGCAACTCAAAGGGCTCGATATGCTCGAAAAAAGATTGCTCAAAGCCCAAAAACGCAAGCTAAGCCAGCAACTCCAACGCATTACCGACCTGCAATCCGAATTATTCCCCAATGGTTCGCTACAAGAACGGTATTCCAATTTTTCAGAATTTTATACCCAATACGGCGATGCACTTATCGCAACATTGATAGCGGCACTCAACCCGTTTGACTTCCGATTTGCCGTGATAGAACTGTAATTTTTGCAAAATAAAAAATCCTGATTTTCTGAGAAATCAGGAGTAAAGTGTGGGTGGTACAGGATTCGAACCAGTGACCTCTGCGATGTCAACGCAACGCTCTAAACCAACTGAGCTAACCACCCTATGCACATTAAAACACAAAATCCCAGATTGCTCTGGGATTAAGTGGGTCCTGAGGGATTCGAACCCCCGACCCTCTGGGTGTAAACCAGATGCTCTGAACCAGCTGAGCTAAGAACCCTAAAACATTTAAAACTAAGTGGGTCCTGAGGGATTCGAACCCCCGACCCTCTGGGTGTAAACCAGATGCTCTGAACCAGCTGAGCTAAGAACCCTTAGTGCCTTATTGCGGTTGCAAATATACTACACTTTTTTTATTCTACAAGCATTGTTGGAATAAAAATTTAATGTTTTTATTAACTTATTAATAATTAAACAGTTGCAACTCTTTTTTGAGACATTTTTTTTACCATACCCAAAAGAAAGTCCTGTTTATCCAAAAAAAGCCACCCGAAAAATATACTTTCTGATGGCTTTTTATGATATAGAAAGCGGTTATTTCTTGATTTCTTCGCTGTACAATGCTTCGCCGTTGGCGTTAATAATTGTTGTTTTCACCAGCTTATCCGTAACCGAAACGCTCATAAAACCGCCGTCGGACACTGCGTATCTCGTACCTTCACGCTTGCCCGTAGGACGTATCTCGCTTCCCGCTCCTGAAAGGTATTGCACCGTCTTGATGCCTTTGGGCTGTATCACTTGCAAGTCGTGTTCGTGTCCGCAGAAATAGGCATCTACGCTGTATTTTTGAAAAATAGGTTCGAATACCTTGCGGATGTCTTCAGTTTCGGGTTCGGCAATTCGTTTACCGCCGCTATACAACGGATGATGCCCGACGACAAACACCCACTGCACCTCTTTTTCTTTCGTTTTCAATTGATTTTCAAGCCATGCCAACTGCGCTTGCGTATCTTGTTTCTTTACGTTTTCGCCAATCATTTCTTTGTAATTTTGATATTTTTGTACAAACGGATTGGTATCGATAACGATAAAAAGTATTTTTTTACCGCTTTTAAGCGTATAGGTTTGCGTAAAATATTTGTCGGGCATAATCCAGCGGCGGCTGATGCCGGAATATTCTATTTGGGCTTCGTAATTTCCGTAATAATCGTGATTGCCGAGCGATACCAGCCAAGGAATATTAAGATAAAAATTGCCATAAATATTCTCGTATGACTGCCACCATTGCGGGTCTTGCACACTACGCACGCCATTGGGGTAAAAGTTGTCGCCTGTGGAAACTACGATATCGGCATCCAACGTTTTGGAAGCACGAGCCATTTGTTCGGCTACGGGAGTTTGGTAGAATTCGCCATTGCGTCCCCAATCGCCCAAGACCAAAAAAGTAAAGGCATCTTTCACTTTGTACGATACCAAATTCGGGTTGGAAGGCGTTTGCGTGTACACAGCTCTTTGTGCCGACAATACACCGGCAACCAACAATGCGACACTCATCAAAATTGTTCTTCTCATTTTAAAAAAATTTAAACGGTTAGCTTCAAGCGGCAAACTTATGCTATTTTTTGAAATGCTATTTTACCGTAAGGTTATCATTTCCCCTACTCTACCGTAACCGATTTGGCGAGATTTCGTGGTTGGTCAACGTTGCAACCTCTTTTGATAGCGATATAATACGCCAATAACTGCAGCGGAATAGAGGCTAAAATAGGCGAAAATGCTTCATTTACTTCAGGAATTTGGATAACATGGTCGGCAAGAGCCGTCATTTGCGTATCTCCTTCGGTAACAACGGCGATGATTTTGCCTTTGCGCGATTTGATTTCTTGGGCGTTGGACACTACTTTGCCATAATGTCCTTTGCGTGGTGCGATGAATACCACCGGCATGTTTTCGTCGATAAGGGCAATCGGTCCGTGCTTCATCTCGGCGGCAGGATACCCTTCGGCATGGATGTACGAAATCTCCTTGAGTTTCAGCGCCCCTTCCAACGCCGTCGGATAATTATACCCTCTGCCCAAATACAGACAGTTGGTGGCATTTTTATAAATTCCGGCAACTTCTTGTGTTGCCGTGTGGGCTTTCTCGATAGTTTTTTCTAACAAATGCGGAATATTGCTCAATTGGCTGCACAATTCTTGATAGATTTCATTTGTCAAAATTCCTTTTTTACGCCCCAGATGCAATGCCATGATACTCAGCACTGTAAGTTGCGTTGTAAAAGCTTTGGTCGATGCCACACCGATTTCAGGCCCTGCGTGTGTATAAGTTCCCGAATCGGTAATACGGGCGATGGACGAGCCTACCACATTGCATATTCCGTAAATAAACGCTCCTTTTTCTTTGGCTAATTTGAGGGCTGCCAGCGTGTCGGCGGTTTCCCCCGATTGTGATATGGCGATGACGATATCGTCTTGATTAATAATCGGGTTGCGGTAACGAAACTCCGAAGCATACTCCACTTCCACTGGAATTCTCGCAAATTCTTCCAACAGATATTCGCCTACCAATCCTGCGTGCCAGGACGTACCGCAACCGATGATGATGATACGGCGGGCTGCCAAAAACCGGGCTTCGTTATTGTCAATCCCCGACAACCTCGTTACGGCTCCGTCAATCAACCGTCCGCGCATCGTATCTTGTACCGACTTGGGTTGCTCATGGATTTCTTTGAGCATAAAATGTTCGTACCCGCCTTTTTCGATCGCTTCCAAACTGATTTTGAGTTCTTGTACAGAAGCACTTACTTTTTCATTATCTTTTATTTTGCGAATATCTATCGGATGCTGCAAACGAATGGTTGCCATTTCGCCATCTTCCAGATACACAGCATTTTGCGTATATTGAACAAAAGGTGACGCATCCGATGCGATGAAATATTCTCCTTCGCCCATCCCTACGACCAACGGACTCCCGAGCCGTGCCACAACCACCGTATCGGGTTTGCCCATCTCCATCACGGTAATCGCATACGCTCCCACCGCTTCGTTCAACGCATTGCGAACTGCCGTAGCCAAATCGGTGTTTTCTTTTTCTTTGAAATATTCGATAAGGTTAACCAAAACTTCGGTATCGGTATCGGATAGGAACGAAAATCCTTCTTGCAACAATCGCTGTTTGATGCTTTCATAATTCTCGATAATGCCGTTGTGTACCACCGCAATTGTACCGGAATTGGACAAATGCGGATGAGAATTCACATCATTAGGAACGCCGTGTGTCGCCCACCGGGTGTGTCCCATACCGCTTCCCCATTCGGGAATTTCCGTTCCTGCTTTGGCTTCCAAATCTGAAACCTTGCCTTTGGTTTTTACGCTCAGGAAACGCGCTCCCGAATTCAACACAAATCCGGCACTGTCATAGCCCCGATACTCCAACCGCCGGAGCCCGTCAATAATAATAGGATAGGCCGAGCGCTTGCCTACATAGCCAACAATTCCACACATATTCTTTATTTTTAAGTTTCTTTTCTCAATGAGTGTCCGTTTTAGATTTCAATGAAACACATGCCGTGCCTGAAATCCAAACAGACGCTAAAAACCCAGCCGGAGTTTTAAAAGACAAATATAATACTTTAAAATAAATATGCAACTCATAAACATAATTTTTGGAACACACCGTTGTATTTCAGATGATTATCCGAAAAAACAAAAGAACTTATCCGGATTTCAGTAACAGAAATCCAAACAAGCTCTTGAATTATTTTATAAAAAATCCGATTAACGCAACGATAGCCGGTATTGATGTGTTGTCAAAACATCATTACCACACCGATTTGGTTTTTGCGAAACGTGAGTTGGTAATCTACTTTTCGTTTTTTATCGTTGTATTTTTGGTCGTATTTGCGGTCGAGATAACGGTCAATCGCTTCCACCGTAGCGATACTGATGGCAAAACTCAACGCCACATCGCTTATCCAATGGGCACTTTCCCAAATCCTTGACAAACCCGGTACAGCTCCCACGAAGAGTATTCCTCCTTTGACCCATGGATTGCCAAACTGCTTGGCTATCGCATACGCATTGGTGAATGCCAATATCGCGTGTCCGGACGGAAATGAATGATAATCATTATTCGCTTCAAACGGACGAAATGTAGTATTGGAGTCGCCACTGCGGGGACGTGCCCGCCCGAAAGCGTATTTGCTGACTTGCTGCAACAATCCTGCTGCCGAAGCCGATGACAAGAGCAATACTCCTGTACGTCTGAGTTTATCACTATTACTGATTAATCCTGTGAGATAAACCGCTCCTGTTGCCATGTAATTATTCTGCGGACTGCCATAATACCAACCGTAATCCTGCACCCATTGCGGGATATCTTTTTCTATCCGGCTACCAAACGCATGTACTTCTTCGTCTACAAGAAATAACAATGCCGTTCCTGCCAATACGCCTGCCGTTTGTTTCCATTGTTTTCCTTCCCAATGCAGCGGACGGCTGTACGCAAATCCCATGCCGCCGAATACATTGCCCATGTCGTACAAGAATTTTTGTCCTGTACTTTTTTCTTGTTTGACCGTATCAACAGTTATTTCCAACACTTCTTCTTGGGCTGACAGCAGGCTCATTCCCAATAGGATCACTAACAAAGAATAATATAATTTCGTCATGTATATAAAATAATAAGACCGCAAAAATAAGCATTTTGTATTCATCAAAAGCCATTGGCCAATTTTTTGAGAAAAATATAACTTCACGAATAGAGAGCTCAAAAAAAATACAATCGTTTATTTTGAAAAAAATCCGGCAAAAAAGGATATTATACTGTGATACTCACGGCATTATTATCTGCCGGCAAACCTTCTTCGAAATAAAAATCAATACGCCCGAGGTTGATACCAAAGCAGCCGACTTGGTTTACGAGCGTAGTTTTGTCCTGCTTATTTGTTACCAATGTAGGTTTTGACAAAAACGTGTGTGTATGTCCGCCGATAATAAGGTCGATATGCGATGTATTTTCAGCAATAACAATATCCGATACCTTACTTTCGCCCCGGTATTGATATCCAAGATGCGACAAGCAAATGACCAAATCGCATTTTTCTTCC
Organism: Capnocytophaga sp.; assembly: GCA_030538675.1. GTDB lineage: Bacteria > Bacteroidota > Bacteroidia > Flavobacteriales > Flavobacteriaceae > Capnocytophaga. Next base: position 10,929 of record JAUNTM010000037.1, on the reverse strand, counting down.
GTTTTGAGCGTACGTTCCATATCTTGGGCTATTTCGAGCGGATTGAGATAGACGGTTTCTTTGTACATTTTTTTGTTAACCAGATTTTCCAACTCAATACCAAGACCAAAAACCCCGATGCGAATACCGTCTGCATTATATATTTTGTACGGTTTCGTTTTACCGTCCATGATTGTATTTGAGAAATCATAATTGGCAATCAAAAAATCAAATTGGGCATGCGGAAGTTGTGCGTACAATCCGTCAATACCGTTATCAAAATCATGATTCCCGATGGTTGCGGCATCATACTTCATCATGCTCATGAGTTTGAATTCGAGTTCGCCCCCGTAGAAATTAAAGTAAGGCGTACCTTGAAAAATATCGCCTGCATCGAAGAGCAGCGTATGCGGATTTTCGGCACGAATTTGCTCGATAAGCGAAGCCCTCCGTGCCACGCCTCCTTGATTGGGATTTCTTGGATTGTTGGCAGGCAGCGGGTCGATATGGCTGTGGGTATCATTGGTGTGCAATATCGTAATATGCTTGGTACGGCTTTTGGCGGCTGCGGTAGTGAGTCCGCCCAATCCCAAGAACAGTGCCGAAGCACCCAGATTCTTAGCAAATACTCGTCTGTTCATCGTATAATAATGTATATAGTGTTGTTTTATTTTTATTTCATCATGCTAAAACGCTTGTCTTTCCGGGCGTGTAGCGTATCTATTTTTTGAAAATAATCAATCAAAATATTGCGTATCAGATAATCCAATTCGTAGGTACTTTCGGCATTTTGGAAAAATGTCATCCCATCGCCACCGTTCATCAGATAATCCGAAGTCGCTACGTAATAAGTAGCTTCGGGGTCTATTTTTTTGCCGTGCAAGGTAAAATCATGAATGTTGCTATCGGCATCTATCGTGAGCTCAATTTGTTTGGACAGCGGATGTGGCTTTTTACCTTTCGCCATATAGCGGGCAAAATCCAACAATTTCTCTCCTTTAAGCCCCAGCACGACCAATTTGTTTTCAAAAGGCATCAATTCGTATGCCGAACGCGTAGTAATATCGCCTGCGGACAAGTCACTGCGGATTCCACCCCAATTAAGTAACACAAAATCAATATGTTGTCCTGTCCGGGAAAAGAAAATCGCATCTGCCATTTCATAAGAAGCATCTGCCATAAAATTACCTATTCCGGCATTGAGTACCTCTTTTTCTTTGGTAAGTGCCACAGGATTGTATGCCAATACGGCACTCATTTCCTCTTCCACATGGGCACGGTAAGGAGCGATGTACGCATCAATCGCCGTATCGTCATGCAACTTATTATTAATATTAACCTGCTTGCCTTCAATACTTTGCAAGTTATTCTTAGAGGGCTTGCATGAATAAATAAAACAAAATGTTATAAATACAACAAAAAAAATCCTTTTCATACGTCAATAAGTTATCTATTATATTTCTTCTAATTCCAAATATTATCTACCTTTGCAGAAACAGAGCGTAAAAGTAAAACAATTTTGGAATTTCTGAAACAATACTTCGTAAAAAAACAAATTCAAACGAATTTGAACCGTCTGAAAGTCTACCGTCCTTCGGTACGCAGCGGTGTGCTGCAGAAAGTAGGATGCATTATCGACATGGACATAATCAGTAATGTAGAACCGTTAGTACAATTGGTGGAAAGCTTCGGGTTACGCCCTGAGAGCATTGTTTTTTTGGGCTATCGGAAGCAATCCAATGATACGCATATCGACGGTATTCCTTTCTTGGTGGACAAAGACATCAGTTGGAAAGGCAAAATCCGTAACTATCACGCCGACCGACTCGCAGAACAAGAGTACGACATGCTTATCAACTATTTCGACCAACCCAAATTGCCATTGCTTTTACTCTCATCATCGGTGCGGGCAAAATTGCGCGTAGGCGTAGAAGGTATTGACAATCAGTACAATGACATCATCGTACAATGCCCTCTCAAAGATGAAATCACTTTCGCTAACGAACTTAAAAAAATATTGCAAACCCTTAAATAACCAAAACTTCAAATGATATCCCAACAACTTATAGGAACAGGAACCGCTTTGGTAACGCCCTTTACCGATGACAACCAAGTAGATGTACAGGCATTGGCAAACTTAGTCGATTACGTAACCCAAGGCGGTGTCGAGTACATCGTAGCACTCGGCACGACCGCCGAAACCCCTACCCTTTCCAAAGCCGAAAAACAAACCGTCCGGGAAACCATCATCAAAGCAAACAAAAAGCGTTTGCCCTTAGTCGTAGGCATCGGTGGCAACAACACCCAAGAAGTCATCAACGAAATACAAGAAACCGATCTTTCCGAATTTGCCGCCATCCTTTCCGTAACACCGTATTACAACAAACCCACACAGCAAGGCATCTACGCGCACTTTGCCGCCATCGCCCAAGCATCGCCGCTGCCCATTATCATTTACAACGTACCGAGCCGTACAGGCGTCATCATGAATGCCGAAACTACCAACCGATTGGCAACCGATTTTGACAACATCATCGCCGTCAAAGAAGCCTCGGGCGACATGCTGCTCGACATGCAAATCATCAAAGACAAACCCAAGGATTTCCTATTCCTCTCAGGCGACGATTTATTCACGCTGCCCTCAATCTACATGGGCGGAAAAGGTGTAATTACCGTCGTCGGGATTGCTTTTCCCCGCGAATTTTCCGAAATGGTACGCTTAGGCATCCAAGGCGAAACCGAAAAAGCCAATGCCCTGCACTACCAGCTCATGGAACAAACCTACCTCGCTTTCAAAGAAGGCAATCCCGTGGGAATCAAAGCCATACTCGCCCAAAAAGGACTGTGCAAACCGTACGTAAGACTCCCTTTAGTAGAGGCCTCCGACACCCTCAAAGCCGAAATAAAAGCCAAAAACTAACGGACACACGCCTTCGCAAAACCACAAAAACTATTCGTTACGGATAGTTTTTGTGGGGGCGGGCTTTCCGCTCCGCTTTATTTCCGCTACTATTCTTCACGAATTGTGGCTTTTTTGTCAAGAAAAACTCCTAACAGCGAAAAAAGCAGAAACAGTATATTTACCGATAGATGCTCCGGATAACTCAATTTATTAAATATTCCGCCACAAGAACATCCTTGTTTAAAGCTGAAATCATTTAATGCAATGAGATAAAACGTAAATACAAGTAGTAAAAAAAAGGAAAAATAAAAACCTATCTTTCTTTTATATTGAAACAGTAAAAGTACGGCTATACATTCCAACAAAGGTATGGCGTACTTTAAGTATGTGATTTTTTCATCGCTCAATAATATGGAATTATTCAAATTGCCCACAAACGCATCAAAGGCGAACAACTTCAACCCTATAGCATACAAAAAGAAGAGTATCAAAGAATATCTAAGTACAATAACAACTTTATTCATAATGCCTTTATCGAATTAAATGCCATCCCATTATCATCTAAAACAACCAACAAATCTCTGTAAAAACAAATATAAGTGGGCTTCCTTTTTTTACAATCTATAACAAAACTCTTTTCATACATATCGGTATTCAAATCATATACATCAATAAAGTATTGGCAATCATCGCTTAAAATATTTTGCTTGGTCTCTTTTGTCAATATGTAAATTTTATTGTCCTTAGACAAAAAGGCATCTTTATTGGGGAGCAGATTATTTGGGTCTGTATATAAATGCCCTTTCGTGTCGCTTCTAAACTTAAAGCCGGGATTATTATAAATCAAATCTGTTTTCCCTAAATATTCTGAATTTTTATTGAACTTATAAATCCGATTCGTACTGTAAGGCACTGCTACAATAAGGCTGTCGTTAGCATGAAAATCTCCATCCAAAACAATTCCGGAATAATCTGTATCCATGTATTCATCTCCGACTTTTATGTACGTTTCGGTTTGCCTGTTCAAGTCTTTCTTTTTGTAAAAAGCCAAAAGATCATCATCGCGCCAGCCCGAAACCAAATAACTGTTATCGTTCGCAACTTCAAACCTAACCACATCCGTGTCTGCAAAGAGTTTGGTATGGAATGTATCTTTCAGCGTCTGCTTAATCAGCTCAAATTTGAGATTGTCTTGGTAAACAACCGCGTCCCCTTGTAGTATATAATTCCCTATGACAAGCAAATCCTCCGGACTATGCTTCTTTCGGTTTAAATCATATTTTCCAAAAATCTTCCTATCAAAATCATAATAAAAAATCTTCCCTTGGTTACCTTCCGTCCAACTAACGAAATGCAATCTGTCACCGTATACCTTAGGGGAACTCAATTTTTTATCCGTAAGTACCCTATCTATTTCTAGTAAAGTATCTTAATTACCCTCGCTTGTTTCAATTCTAAACCTACACTGCTTCTATTTTGAAAAATAAACAGACTCATCATGAGCACAGAGGCAGCGAAAATTCCCAATACTGTTATTATTTTTTTTTCATATCATAACTTTATAAAAAAAGCCGTTATAAAAGCCTGTTTGGTGTTACTGCCAAAAAACAAAACTAGTACGTTTTTCTTCTTTCTATAACTTTTCCAACGGCTCCCCCACTCTATAATCAGGTTTTTCGGAATCCACCTTTGACCGCAAAGTTAATAAAAAAATAAACAAAGCTACCACCACCCTTATATTTAACATATATCTACATTACTATACGGTAAAATCACTTCTTCCGCCAACAAATTTCTTGCCCCACAGTAATGCCCGCTTTTTGTACGCCAGATGTTTACGGTATGTAATTAGCGAACAGCGTGAGTTCGATATAATGTAAAAAGTGTTTTTTTTGAGTTATATTTTCAGTTTTGCATGTATTTTTTAAAAGATAATATGTTAAAGTTTACATTTCATTTGCATATGTCGTTTTTTTTTTTTTGGTTTTTTCATTAATAAAACATATTTTTAAACTTTATGAAAAATTTACAACTATTTAATTTTCTTTTGGCGTCAACAACCACGGTATTTGCCCAGCAGTTTACGCTGGAAGGTACGGTGAAAGATGAGGCAGGAATGACATTGCCCGGAGCGAGTGTTTTGGTGAAAGGCACACAACGGGGAACGGAAGCAAACCTCGACGGTTTTTTTAAACTTGAGGTCAGTGCAGGCGAAACGTTGGTAGTTTCGTATGTTGGCATGAAAACGAAAGAGCTGAGGGTAAGCAACCAAAGGCGGCTCAATGTCGTTTTGGAAGAAGATGCCGAACAGCTTGATGACGTGGTGGTTATCGGCTACGGTTCGGGTAAGAAATTAGGCAGCACGGTGGGGTCTGTCGCCCGTATTTCGGGTGGGGAAATCGCTGAAAAGCCTTCGGGAAATGCCTTGGACGCGATGCAGGGGAAGGTTGCAGGCTTGCAGATTTACACCTCATCGGGTGAGCCTTCGCAATTATCCAGCAGCCGCTTGCACGGAGTTGGCTCATTGGGGGCTTCAAGTACGCCGCTGTATGTGGTGGACGGTATTCCGGTGGCAGCAAGTGCTATGCGGAGCTTGAATCCTGCTGATTTTGAGGATGTTACTGTATTGAAAGATGCTTCGGCTACCTCTATTTACGGTTCGAGAGCTGCCAACGGTGTTATTTACATCACTACTAAAAAAGGAAAAAACAACCAGAAAACGCAGTTTATGGTCAATTCGCAGTATGGTTTCAGCAACTTGGCAAATCGTACGCTATTCGACAATATGATGAACAGTGACGAACTGGCGGCTTTTTGGGTAGAAACAGGCTACCGTACCCAGGCGCAAGTGGATGACTTGCGTGCCGAATATCCTCATAATACCCGTTGGGACAAGGTATATTTTAAAAATAATGTACCGATGGCACAAATAGACGTTTCGGCTTCGGGAGGTTCCGACAAAATGACCCACCACATATCGGGGAGCTTCCTAAAGCAAGAAGGACTTGTATATCGTTCAGGTTTCGAGCGCTACACATTGCGCTCTAATCTTGAATCGAAAGCGAATGACTGGATACATATGGGTATCACACTTTCAATGGGGTACAACAGCTATGAGAATAATAGTTTTTTTGCAACCAACAGGCTTGACGGAGGGCTTTCGTATATGGCAGCTCCTTTTTACAGCCCGGTGGACAAAGACGGCAACCGCTATGATTTCATCCCCGGATGGGATCGGTACCACCCCGAATACTACGCTGATAAAAACCCTTCCAATACCTCAAGAGTAGAGCTGTTGCCCTCGGGCTATATTTCCATCATGCCATTCAAAAATTTTATATTCAAAACGCAAGGAGGTATACAGTATTATATGAGCGAATACAGTTACACACGGTTGCCTTCGTACTTAAACTCGTTGGGAAATGGCGAAGTGCTGAGAGAGAACCTCAAATATCTGTCGCAGACACTGACCAATACGGCAGAATACAAATTTGAGTTGGGCGATAAGAATAAGTTTACAGTATTGGCAGGACAAGAAACATTGATGTTGGAAAATCATACCATAGAAGCTTCATCTTCAGGGCAATTCAATGATAATTTGATTCTTCTGGTTCATGGCCCCAACAACCGTACGGTGGGTGAAGGACGTACCCGTAGTAGCGTGAATTCGCTTTTTAGCAGGATTGACTATAGCTTTGATGAAAAATATTTCCTTGACGTTTCGCTCCGCCGTGATGGTTCGTCGCGTTTTGGCCGGGACAACCGTTATGCCAATTTCTGGTCGGCAGGCGTAATGTGGAATGTGAAGAAAGAAAATTTCATGAACAACATCTCGTCAATAGACCGGTTGCGGCTACGGGCCACCACAGGGACGAGCGGAAATTCCGAAATAGGCAATTACACGAGTTTTTCGTTAATCACCACTTCGCCTTACGGCGGGGCTATGGGGTATTTGATTTCCAATGCCGAAAACCCCAATCTGCGTTGGGAACGACAGCATAAAACGACCTTGGGCTTTGACATAGAAATGTTCAAAAGATTTTCACTTACCGTGGATGTCTATCACCGGCTTACCAGCGATATGCTGATGGATGTACCCCGTGCCTACACAAGCGGATATGATTATACGAAAGAAAATGTAGGGAAGTTACTCAACCGGGGTATTGACGTAACGTTCTCTGTAGAAGCCATTAAAGGAAATGATTTCCGTCTGGAACCCTATATCAATCTGAATTATAACAGAGAGAAAATCACCGAATTATTCCAAGGCAAAAGCTCATGGGTCATTCCCGGCACGGCGATAGGCTACGGAGTCGGGCAGCCGGTTACGTTCTATTATCCGGTGTTCAGCGGCGTTAACCCCGATACGGGATTGGCAGAATGGTTCGTACCCGGAAGCGACCGTATGCAGAACACGCAAGACCCGGCTTCGGTTTCGAGTACATTCAATGCCAATGCGTTAGAACAAAGTACGGGCATCCGCCGGTTCGCACCGTTCATGTCAGGATTTGGTTTTGACGCTCGGTATAAAAGTTTTTCGCTACAAGCCGATTTCTCAGCCGTATTAGGGAAGCATCTCATCAATAACGACCGCTATTTTGCCGAAAACCCAACCCGCTTTCCGGGATATAACCAAAGCAGAGAGGTTATGGATTATTGGAAAAATCCCGGTGATGTAACCCGATTCCCGAAATATGGGCAGAACTTCACCGAGTTCGATTCGCGGTTGGTTGAAAATGCCTCATTCATGCGGTTGAAAAACGTAACGCTCTCCTATACGTTAGCCGAAGATATTGTCAAAGAAATCGGCTTCTTCAGCAAAGTCCGCTTTTATGCTACCGGAAGAAACCTTCTTACCGTTACGAAATATTCCGGATTAGACCCCGAAGTTGACTCGAATATCGGGTTGGGAACAAATCCGAATACGAAACAAATCGTATGTGGAGTGGAAATCAAATTTTAAAAAATCATCTCATGAAAAATTTATACAAAAAAATAATCGCCGTCTTACTGCCGCTATTTGCCGCCGGGTGCCATGATTTAGACCAAACTCCTTTCAATTCGATGGAAACAGGGCAATCATTTGAGACCATCAGCGATGCGGATTATTGGGCGAACGGAATGTACCTGCGTATGCGTAACCGTACCTACGGACAGTTCATGTACGCTACCGACATACAGGGAGATTTACTCAATGCCACCATCGAGTTCGGGAATACAGGAGGTGATTTACACCGATGGGACCCGATGCAGACTACGCAAGGGTCGGCTGCTACCGTATGGTCAGGATTTTACAAATCCATTGCCAATATCAATATCGCATTAAGCGGATTGAAGACCATTGTCCCGCAAGATGATGCGGAAAAAGAACGGCTCAACCAACGGCTCGGAGAATTGCACTTAGGAAGAGCGTACGCCTACTCCCGTTTGGTACTCCGCTTTTCAAAACCTTACAATAAAGCAACAGCTACGACGGATTTGGGAATGCCTTTGGTATACGCGTTTGACATCAACGAATATCCAAAACGGAGCACCATGGAGGAAACCTATACGCAGATATTGTCGGATATCACCGAGGCCGAAGCGTTGCTGAAAAATAAAGCGGGAAGCGCCGGGGCTTCTACTTTTACCATTGATGCCGTAACCGCTCTCAAAGCACGGACGTATTTGTACATGCAAAATTGGGACGAAGCCTACAAAGCCGCCAATACGCTGATTGCCTCCGGCACCTATCCGTTGGCTGCTTCGCAAGCCGAATTGAAAGACATCTGGCATGTTGACAATACGAAAGAAAGCATCATGATGCTGTTCGCTTCAGCTCCCGATGAACTCGGAACGGCGAATACCATCTATCTCGCTTACAGACCGGCAAACGGTTATTTTTATCCGCAGTATATTCCTACACAATGGATTATGGACCAATACGACAATGCCGATTACCGAAAATCGGTTTATTTTGAAGAGAAAAGACTCGCTATGCAAGGGCGTGCCTACCGGGGATACGTGGTCAATAAATATCCCGGAAACCCCGCCTTGTTCACTACGGCAAATACCAATTACCAGCATTTCCCGAAAGTATTCCGCATAGCCGAAATGTACCTGATAGCCGCCGAAGCCGCCTATCATTCAGGCGATGATGCCCTTACGCCGCTCAACGCACTCCGCACCGCACGGGGGACGGCAAGCGTATCCGCTACGGGGACGGCACTTCTGGAAGAAATCAAAAACGAACGCATGCGTGAAATGGCTTTTGAAGGTTCGCGTCTGGACGACTTGAAGCGTTGGGGCGATAACATTACCCGGCGCACGCCGCAGCTGATGACCATCATCATGAGCAATCCGGCAAACCAATTTCATGAACTGGACAGACCCGCCACGGCGCATCAGACCGTTTGGCCGGTTCCCTATTACGAAATCAATATCAACCCGAATATTGCCCCACAGCAAAACGAAGGCTGGTAAAGAGTTTGAATTAGGAGGTTTGTTTTTTTAAACAGACAACAGAGAGGTTGTTCAGAAAATTTGAACAACCTCTTTTTGTTTTTCCATTATTAAATCATATCTTTGTAAAGATAATTAAAACCAATGATTTATGAAAAATTGGATATTGGTAGCGTTTATTTTTGCAATGGCGAGCTGCGGTGTGTCCAAAGAAGTATCGCCTACGGCAGATGCCAATGCTATAAAACCTGAGAAAAACGAAGAAGGCGAGTGGGACTTGGATGTCCTTGACCCGCAATACAATTATTTTCTCAATGCGGTAGCCCGCCCGATGAATGCGTACACCGAATCGGGCTTGAAAATCCGTAATCAGACATTGGTCAATGAATGGAATTCGTATTTTTATTCGGGTCGTTACCCAAATATTATAGGCTCGTCGATTGATTATAACGCAAATGAAAACTACGGGCTAAAGTTCGAATACAAACTCTACCAAGTGTTCGCCTACGTGCGTTGGCAATACGGATTACGATTGGCAGGGCTTAGTGGCGTAGATACGCACGGCCGCTAAAAGAACGGTATGAGTTTTTTAGCGAAGAATAGTTAAAATTTCTATTCTCGTGTAACCTTTTGCTTCCATTTTACGTATAAGCTATTGTAGGACTTTATTTTTCAACCACATTTAGAGAAAGTACAATAGATGAGACAATTAAAAATTACCAAACAGGTAACCAACCGCGAAACAGCTTCCTTAGACAAATATTTACAAGAAATAGGCAAAGTTGACCTTATCACAGCCGATGAGGAAGTGGAACTTGCCCAACGCATCAAAGCGGGCGATAACGTAGCTTTGGAAAAACTAACCAAAGCCAATTTGCGTTTCGTAGTTTCAGTCGCAAAACAATATCAAAATCAAGGACTTACACTTCCCGATTTGATTAACGAAGGAAATCTCGGGCTCATCAAAGCCGCCCAGCGATTTGATGAAACACGAGGTTTCAAATTCATTTCGTATGCCGTTTGGTGGATTCGCCAATCCATTTTGCAAGCATTGGCTGAGCAATCACGTATCGTTCGTTTACCACTGAACAAAATCGGTTCTATCAACAAAATCAACAAAATGTACGCCTACCTCGAGCAGGCTCACGAGCGCGTACCCTCGGCGGAAGAAATTGCCAAAGAGCTCGATATGTCGGTCAATGATGTGAAAGAATCTATGAAAAATTCGGGTCGCCACGTATCTATGGATGCACCGCTTGTCGAAGGCGAAGATTCCAATCTTTATGATGTATTGCGTAGTAACGAATCGCCTAATCCTGATAGGGAACTGCTACACGAATCATTGCGTACCGAGATAGAAAGAGCCCTCGAAACGCTCACGCCGCGCGAAGCCGACGTAGTGCGTTTGTATTTCGGACTTGGCGACCAACACCCGATGACCCTCGAAGAAATTGGCGAAACTTTTGAGCTGACTCGCGAACGTGTGCGCCAAATCAAAGAAAAAGCTATCCGAAGACTCAAGCACACTTCCAGAAGCCGTATCTTAAAAACGTATTTGGGATAGGGTTGATTTGGAAATTTGAACGCTTCGCTGTTTGAAGTAATTT
>JAUNTM010000158.1 GCA_030538675.1 Capnocytophaga sp. | reverse complement strand
GGAAATTGCCGATAGACTTTTCCGTCAGCGAGCGTAGAAAGCATACCCAAATAGAGCTCATCAAAACGATAAAACTCAACTTGTTCCGGGGCGACCTCAAACGCATTGCAGAAAGAGAAGGAATGCCGTACAGCAAAGTTCTCAGCGTAATGTCAAATAAAGTATTCGATTACGATATTATCTATATCCTCTATGAAAAAGCAAGGGAAAACCTTATGATTATCGATACGGAAATCAAAACTCTAACCGATGACTTAAAGTCATTAGCAGTATGAAATTAAAATCACTCGGAAATGAAAAACATCTACAATATTCCCATATCAGAACTCTCGGTAGGCGAGCTTGTCGATATTCTGAAAGAGACTTCGGCATCTGAAAAGAAAGAAATTATCCATAAAGAAGAAAAACGTTACGCCTACGGACTTAAAGGACTTGGCAACGTATTAGGTTGTAGCCGCACACGGGCAAGCGAAATAAAGCAGTCGGGCATTTTGGACGAAGCTATCAGCCAATTCGGACGAAAAATAATCGTTGATGTGGATTTAGCCGTCAAATTATTCAAACAACGCTATGATTAATATCAATCCGCATACACCGCTCTGGCAGCTTACCGTCGGAGAATTCATCGAGCTGCAACAACACCTGTATTATTTTTCTGCAAAGAAATACGAATACGGACTGAAAGGGCTGGCTAAGATATTAGGCTGCAGCCGTTCAAAAGCGGCTCAAATAAAGAAATCTGGCATCTTGGACGAAGCCATCAGCCAAAACGGAAAAACGATAATCATTGACCGAGAAAAAGCTTTAGAGCTTTTCAAAAACAGTAAATAATAATGGAATATATTGACTTGATACGAAAATTCTGGAAAGCCAACGAAGAAAGCCCAATGTGCAGTTCTGTTACCAATCTGTACTTATACTTACTGGAATGTTGGGACAGAAATAGCGGAAAAGACTTCGAACTATCGGATGCTGAAATCGTTCTTCGGCTGAAACTATCACGAAGCACCATTAAAACTGCTAAAACTACATTGCGGAATTTGGGATTGATTAGCTATCAAGTTGCCAACGGATTCCCTACGTTCTATAAAATAATAACGGATTACAACACAAATAGGAAACCTGTTTCCACCAAAGTTCCAAATGAAAAAGTTGCAGAAAAAGAAAACAAAAGTGCAACTAAAAATAATACAATAGAAATTCCTACATCTGTCGAAACGATACCTATCGAAGTAATTCCGGCAGAAATTAAAACGGTTGTTCCCCCATCAGCCAAAACAGAAATTACAAAAACAACCGAAGCCAACACGCCAACGCTGACTGAGTTTATGGCATATGCAAAAACATTAGAAATATACACACCCGACTTGGATTTTGCACTAAAGTCGAAATATGAAACATGGGATGAAAATAATTGGAAAAACGGCTACGGAAAACCAATAACGAATTGGAAATTAACCCTTAAAAATACGATGCCACACCTCAATCCGAGTGGCGTGCGAAAAGAAATATTCAATATTCCCACCATAAAACGCCCAAAATCAACCTACAATGAAGGATAATGCAATACATACAGCCATTGAAATAGAACGAAAGGTATTAGGGGCACTCATCGTAAATCCGGAATTGATGACACAGCACTACGATATGTTGAGCATTCATCTATTTTCTGCACTCAACCATCAAACCTTATTCAAAACCCTAACCGATGCTTGGAATAAACACGGATTGTTCGATATTCTCATCATAAGTACTGAATTACAACATATTAATCGAAATGATTTAACGCCGTATGCCGTCCGGTTATATGCAGATGTGGTGTCAACCGCCCATACGGAACATCATATAATGCTTCTCGTACAACTATCCGTAAAGCGTGATTTCATACAGAAATTTTCCAGTTTATTGAGTCTTGCCAACGCTTCGGATAGTGATATTTTTGATATCCGAGATAAAGCCTTTGAGTATTTCGACAGTCTTTTTATCGACAGATTCATCGAAAACAACAAGAAAGCGGACACCTTTCCGCAGCTCATAGAAAAAGTACAGGAAAGGTTTGAAAGCCTTGAAAAAGGAAAGCCCAACGGCATAGAAAGCTCGCTAAACATAATCAATAAAGCGATGGGCGGTTGGCAAGATTCAAACCTTACAGTAGTGGCAGGACGTCCCGGAATGGGCAAAACAGCCTTCTTGATACAGCAAACCATTGATGCCGTAAAGCAAGGGAAGACCGTCGGAATTTTTTCTCTCGAAATGAAAAATGAGCAAATAGCCGGACGGATTGTTACGAATTATGCCAATATTCCCAATTCATCCATCCTCAGAAAAGGATTGAACCAAGATGAAATTTATCGTTACATTTTTACAAAAGAAGATTTATTAAACATGAAAATCCATATTGATGATACCTCTTCAATTTCTATCGAAAACCTAAAAATGAAAGCAAAAATGATGAAGCTGCGTTACGGCATTGATATACTATTGGTCGATTATCTGCAACTCATTAGATACGATAATGCAAAGAACCGGGAACAAGAAATTGCGAAAATATCGGGCGAACTCAAAGGCATTGCCAAAGACCTAAACATTCCTGTTATTGCCTTATCGCAATTGTCCCGAAATGTGGAACAACGGGCAGACAAACGCCCCTTTTTAGCCGACTTGCGAGATTCGGGGGCAATTGAACAAGATGCCGATGAAGTGATTTTCCTATACCGTCCGGAATATTACGGCATTGAGCAATGGGGACACGAATACGACCACGAACTCACGGCAAACGAAGCTGAAATTATCTTGGCAAAAAACAGAAACGGTGGAACGTTGTCAGAACGCTGTACCGTTAATATGGCGACCTCAAAATTTATAAATAAACACTAAAAATCAATACGTTATGCAACACATCATCTATAGAGCAAAAATACATTGGATTTCATACGTGAAACCCATTGCATTTATGATAATCGGTTTACCGTTCTTGCTAACCCTATTCTTCATAAAAGGATTTGTATATTTATTTTTCTGCACCTT
>JAUNTM010000157.1 GCA_030538675.1 Capnocytophaga sp. | reverse complement strand
TATTGGCTATTTCCTATTGGCTTTTTCCTTCTCCCTATCCCCTAAAACCTAACCCCTAAAAAATGATTTCAATACTAAAATACAATGCCGGCAACACGGCTTCGGTACAAAATGCAGTCGTCCGATTAGGATTTGAATGCCAAATTACCGACAATCCGCAACTGATTAAAAAATCCGATAAAGTGATTTTTCCCGGAGTGGGGCACGCTCTTACGGCGATGAACTATCTGAAAGAACGCAAGTTAGATGTTCTTATTAAAGAATTGGAACAACCCGTTTTGGGGATTTGCCTCGGTATGCAGTTGATGTGTAACTATCTGGAAGAAGGCAACTTACACGGATTGGGTATTTTCAATGCCGACGTGCTTCGGTTTCCGCCCGCCGATCTCGTGCCACATATGGGTTGGAACGGATTGACAGGCTTAAAAGGTACGCTTTTTGAAGGAGTTACGGAAAATTCCGATGTCTATTTCGTACATAGTTATTACGCCGGACTGACAGCGGAAACCGTTGCCCAATGCGATTATATACAGCCGTTTAGTGCCGCATTGCAAAAAAATAATTTTTATGCCGTACAGTTCCACCCCGAAAAATCGGCGGCTATCGGAGAGCAAATTTTAAAGAATTTTTTATCAATTTAAAACAATAAAAATGCGGATAATTCCTGCAATAGACCTCATCGGCGGTAAGTGCGTCCGATTGACCAAAGGCGATTACGACACCAAAAAACAATACCATTCCGACCCGCTCGAAGTGGCAAAAAACTACGAAGATTGCGGTATCCGCTACTTGCACTTAGTGGATTTGGACGGTGCCAAACAAGGCAGTCCGCAAAATCTGAACGTACTTGAAAAAATCGCTTCGCAAACCAATTTACACGTTGATTTCGGCGGCGGATTACGCAATACCGGAGCCTTACAAAGTGCTTTTGATGCGGGTGCAAAACAGATTACAGCAGGCAGTATCGCCGTATCCGAACCCGAAACCGTAACCCAATGGATTGAAAAATACGGAAGCGATGCCATCATACTCGGTGCCGACTGCAAAGACGGAATGATTGCCACACACGGCTGGCAGGAAACCTCATCGCTTTCGGTATTTGATTTTATAGAAAATTATCACAGAAAAGGCATTCAGTACGTGATATGTACCGACATCGCCAAAGACGGAATGTTACAGGGGGCTTCCGTAGAACTTTACAAAGAGATACTGGCAAAAACACCCGTTCATTTGGTGGCGAGCGGCGGCGTAACCACGCTTGCGGATTTGGACGAACTTTCGGCAATCGGGTGTGGAAGTGCCATTATCGGGAAAGCGATTTACGAAGGAACTATCCATCTTAAAGAACTGAGTTCGTACATCGTTAAAAACAATCTTTAACATTGAAAATCAGAATGGTATGCTCAAAAAAAGAATTATTTGTTGCTTGGATATAAAAGACGGACGAACGGTCAAAGGCGTCCAGTTTGAAGATTTGCGTGATGCAGGCGACCCCGTGGAATTGGCTCGAAAATATGTTGCAGAAAATATTGACGAACTCGTTTTTCTGGATATTTCGGCAACTCAGGAAGAACGCAAAACGTTAAAAGAATTAGTAAAGCGGATTTCCGAAAACATTAACATTCCGTTTACTGTCGGAGGCGGGATTTCGTCCGTAGCCGATGCCAAAATACTTATTGATGCCGGGGCGGACAAAATCAGCATCAACTCGGCGGCTGTTCGTCGTCCGCAATTGATTTATGAATTGTCTCAAGAATTTGGTTCTCAATGTGTTGTAGTTGCAATAGACACAAAAAATTGCTACGGGAAAAACTACGTCCACACGCACGGCGGAAAGCAAAAAACGGAATTAGAAACCGAAAAATGGGCTGCGGAAGCCGTATCGCTCGGAGCGGGCGAAATCTTATTGACCTCAATGGATGCCGATGGTACGAAAGCCGGATTTGACATTTCCATCACAAAAAAAATTGCCGGATTGGTTGCCGTTCCCGTAATTGCATCGGGAGGAGCGGGAACGGTTGGGGACTTTTCCGAAGTTTTTAACAAAACGAAAGCCAGCGGAGCATTAGCCGCAGGGATTTTTCATTTCGGCGAAGTTTCCGTTTCGGAATTAAAAAAACAATTAAAAATGGGGGGAATAGCGAGTAGATTTTAAGGAATTAACCATTCTTTAAGGCATTAGGAATTAGCCACTCTTTAAGGCATTAGGAATTAGCCAATAGCCATTTAGGAGGCTTACTCTTGTGGTCGGCTATCCCCTATTTGGCTATTGGCTAATTCCTATTCCCTATTCCCTATCCGCTATCCCCTATTTGGCTATTGGCTAATTCCCTATTCCCTAACTCTTCAACGAATGCTCAAACGGCACACGCTGTATGATGCTTCGCCCGAGCGTAACCTCATCGGCGTATTCGAGTTCGCTACCAACGGAAATGCCCCGTGCGATAGTGGAGGTTTGAATACCGTATTTTTCTATTTGTTTGTAGATGTAAAAATTGGTCGTATCGCCTTCCATCGTGTTGCTCAAGGCAAATATGAGTTCGTGGACTTGTCCCGAGGTTACTTTTTCCACCAAACTCGCGATGTTGAGATTTAACGGGCCAATACCGTCGATAGGCGAAATTTTTCCACCCAACACGTGGTATTTCCCGAAATATTGTCCTGTATTTTCGATGGCAAGTACATCACGAAAATCTTCCACCACACAAACGAGCGTTTCATCTCTTGAAACATTTTCGCAAATATGACAGATTTCGGTATCGGAAATGTTGTGGCATTGGGAGCAATATCCGATGTGTTGCCTCAAATCAGCAATGGCATTAGCAAGTCTAATCGATTGTTGTTCAGGTTGCTTTAGCAGATGAAGTGCCAACCGAAGTGCCGTCCGTTTGCCGATACCGGGGAGTTGCGATATTTCATACACCGCATTTTCTAATAATTTTGATGAAAATTCCATTGGGCAAAGATAGTTTTTTTTGAGGAATTAGGCATTCTTTAAGGGGATAGCGGTTAGGGGATAGGGAATAGCCAAATAGGAAACAGCCAAAT
>JAUNTM010000156.1 GCA_030538675.1 Capnocytophaga sp. | reverse complement strand
GGTTGAATTGAGTCGCCCTTTCAGGGCTTTTTCGTTACTTTCAAATCTTCAAATTTCCACATTCTCCACAAACGTGATTGTTTTCCCAACGTTGGCACGTTGGACTGGATTGTGCCACCCTTTCAGCCCAACGTTGGCACGTTGGGTTGAATTGAGTCGCCCTTTCAGGGCTTTTTCGTTACTTTCAAATCTTCAAATTCCCAAATTTTCACATTCTCTTATCCACAAACGTAATGGGTTTGCGGCTTTTGGGGTTGAAAATAATTTTTTGGATGTCGGCTTCGGAAACAAATTCTATTTTCGGGGTTACCCGGAGTTTCGCACGGAAATGGTCTTTGATACTCCCTAAAAAAGCCGGCGTTTGATTGTCCGAACAGATTTTTAAAACGATTTCGTCCGTTCCCAATCGGTTGGACGACAGCTCGATGACGTGGTATTTTATTTCCTCAAAATGATTGAGCAAATCGTGCATAGCCGGCGGATAAAGCGTTGTTCCTTTGTATTTTATCATCTGCTGTTTCCGCCCGATAACGGGACCTATTCTCGGTGTGTGCCGCCCGCAGGGGCAAGGTTCGGGGTGCAGCGTTACGATGTCGCCTGTCTTAAACCGAAGTAACGGCATTGCTTGTACACCGAGTGTCGTGATGGTCAGTTCGCCGCTTCCGCCGGCGGTTACGGGCTGGTCGTTTTCGTCCAAAATCTCGGTAATGATGAGTTCGGGGTGCAGGTGTCCACCCTGTTGGTATTCACATTCGGTAAACGCCGTACTCATCTCGGTCGAAGCGTAGGTTGAAAACAATTTAATGTGCCATTTTTCAGTAATTTTCTGATGTAATAAATTCGGACTAAGGTCTTGATTGCGAAGTGGTTCGCCTATGCAAGCAACACCTTCCACCGAAGTTTTGTTAATATCAATACTATTTTGCTGTGCAAATTCTATCATTTTTAACAAAAAAGATGGTACGCTGATGAGGTATTTTGGGTTGTATTTCAAAATGGAATCCCACTGCATTTCAGGAATGCCTGCCCCCACACGGATAACGCCCGCCCCGAGTTTTCGCAATCCCAAAAAATACGCTAATCCTGCCATAAACCGCCTGTCCATTGTGGTCATCAGCTGTACGAGGTCGCCTTTTTTTATGCCTGCACACGCAAATGAAATGGCTTCGTTGTATGCCAAACGGTCGAGGTCGGCATCGGTAAGCCCGAAGGTAACGGGGTCGCCGAGCGTTCCGGAAGTCGTGGCATAATCAATGATTTCCGTTTTCGGAACACAGAAAAAATCATCGTTATGCCGTTGCAAATCGTTTTTTGTCGTTACGGGGATTTTTTGCAAATCATTTAACGTTTTTATATCCGTTATATTTATGTTATTTTCTAAAAAAAAACGATGGTAGTACGGCGAATGCGTTTGCAAATATACAAGCATTTCTTTGAGTTTTTCTTCTTGAAATGATTGTATTTCGGAAAGCGGACGAAGTTCGATATTCGGAATCATTTTCAGCGGATTTTACGTTGGATTTTGCGTTGGTATTTTTGGATATTTTCAAGGTCGTATTGCGTAGTAACGACTTTATTTTCAGCTTTTTTAAATTCGTTTCGGGCGGCAGCGTACCAACCTTTTTGGTAATAATACACCCCTATCTTATAATATACCGACCACAAATCAGGATTGAGCGATTGGTAATGACGAATCATTTCAGCCGAAATATCCGTTTTATTTTTGATAGATTTCTCGATAATCCGATTTATTTTTCGATATTCTTCGTAATTTTTAAACCATTGGTTATCAATAAAATCGTCTTTTCTGATAATTTCAGGATTTACGATAGAAGGATTGTCAAATACAGGATTTTCCCAAACGGACGGCAAATCGTATTTTACAAATGCCCCCAACTGATACGGATTGGACGACACCCAAAGTTGCTGGTTTTCAGGCTCAAATACCACAGCGTGATGTGCCAATAATTGGTTCAAGGCTTTTTCGTTGCCGTAGCCCAAGGCTTCATCGTTTATTCCTTCTTTGTTACGGAGAACAGACACTAATTTTTCTACCGTAAGTTTCTCATTTTCAGTGATTAATTCGTTCATTCGGTCGAAACGGTACTGCGAATGGCTGTTTTTTATTTGTGCTGTATTCCGTTTGTCATTAACATAATTTTCACTTTGGAAATGGTTCGCACAGACGAGCAAATCCGAATTGGGTAGTTCGTACACTCCGAAATTATCAGGTGAAACCTCAATGCTCACGGCTCTTTTTTCACGATAATTCGTTACCAAAATGGCTTCCGAAACGAATACTTCGTATTTTTTTGCAATAGCGACCGCTTCGTCAATAGACGATGCAAATTGTAGTATTTCTCTCGTAACCAATGAGATAGGTGTTTTTGCCTGCAACGGAATGGCGGATTTTCCCGCATTGATGGTTACGGTAATACCGCTTTCGTTCATTCCCGAAACTACGCCAATCATACCGCCCCACGTTACGGAAGCGTAGGCAAATCCGTTGTCGGGCGAGCAGATGTAAATGAGTTTATCTTCGGCAAATTCGTCGCCCGCATAAAAATCAAAATTCCGTCCAACGAGCATTTTTCCTTTTTCCGTAAGGGAATCCCAAGCCGCCACCGAGGTACAACCAACCAGAGCCAAATCTTGCATTGCGTGCCCAATATCGTGGGCTCCGTGCAAATACATACTCCGTAAGAATTTGGTTGCGAGATAGTTATACGTGTCGTCCGAATATTCTGAAATTCCGTAAATTTCGGCTTGCAAATGGTTGGGAATGTGCAAATACATCTTGCGGTTGTACCATTTTAAGAATTGCCGCAGCAGTGATTGCTTGAATTTCGATGGTACAAATTCTTTAACTTTTTCAAAAAAAAGGCTTTCCTGTTTTTGCAGTAACGGTTGCGTTAAAGCCCCTGTAGTGAGTCCGCGTTGGTAGTCGTTGCCCTGCGTGTAACAGATGTAGTGTCCGTAGGCATTTTTCGTAAGAAAACCGTATTGGCTGACAGATGCTGAATCATTAATTTGCTGAATTACAGGTTTTTCTATTTCATACGAAGCTACATCGGGCAGATGCCGCACCGAGTGGTACGTACCGCAACTTGACAGCATTGTCAAAGTTAAAAAAAGGAAATATATG
>JAUNTM010000036.1 GCA_030538675.1 Capnocytophaga sp. | reverse complement strand
TCAAACAACATCGAACTATTTCAAATCCTCCGACCTCGTTGGGGAAAGCTATCAAATGATTTCAAATAACAAATATGGTATGAAAAAAACAACCTCTTCTTTTTTTAAAAAACCGGGCGTACAGCTTTGGTTACGGCAGTTTTTGTGGGCTTTTCTCGTTATTATCGTATTGGTATTCATGGTGTTACAATTCCTTAAAATATACACCAATCACGGTGAATACGTAGTCGTTCCCGATTTGACAAAGAAAACGCTCAGCGAAGTGAATGACATCTTAAAAGAAGCCGATTTGCGATACGAAGTCCTTGATTCGACGACGTACAACCCGAAATATCCAAAATATTCGGTCATCAGTCAAAATCCGGAAGCAGCTGACCATGTGAAAGTTAATCGTAAAATTTACTTGACGATTAATCCGTCGGGCTATCGGAAAGTAACTGTACCCAAGGTTATCCAAATCACTCGCCGAAGCGCCGAAGCCGTTCTCAAATCAGTGGGTTTGGAAATCGGAAAAATTACTTACGTGGACAATATTGGCAAAGACATGGTCTTGGAAATCAAGTATAAAGGACAAAAAGTTAACCCGGGCGATATGCTCGTCAAAACATCAAAAGTAGACCTTGTTTGTGGTAACGGCAAGGACCCGCTGAACCCAAAAGCCGCTGAAAAAGAAGCGACTCCCGAAGAAATA
The DNA here is from genome assembly GCA_030538675.1 of Capnocytophaga sp. Lineage (GTDB taxonomy): Bacteria > Bacteroidota > Bacteroidia > Flavobacteriales > Flavobacteriaceae > Capnocytophaga. The sequence goes on along the minus strand of JAUNTM010000036.1, from coordinate 23,358 downwards.
TCTCCCATAGAATGAACCCAATAATCGACGACGAACTCGAAAAAGATGACGAGCTGTACGAACACTACAGTTTCAAAGCAGGCAAAGGGCAAGAACCGCTCAGGGTGGATAAATTTTTGATGAATTTTGTAGAAAATGCAACCCGCAACAAAATCCAACAAGCTGCAAAGCAAGGTAATATTTTCGTTAACGGGCTGGCTGTCAAGTCAAACCACAGGGTCAAAGCCAATGACGAAGTGAAAGTGATGTTCGAGCATCCGCCTCACGAATATTTGCTTACGCCCGAAAATATTCCGCTTGACGTCGTTTACGAAGACGACCAACTGCTCGTGGTCAACAAACCTGCAGGAATGGTCGTACATCCCGGACACGGCAATTACAGCGGCACACTCATCAATGCACTTATTTATCACTTTGAAAATCTGCCGAATAACAGTAGCGACCGCCCCGGATTGGTTCATCGGATTGATAAGGATACGAGCGGTTTGCTGGTAATCGCCAAAACGGAATTGGCAATGAATCAGCTTGCGTTGCAGTTTTTTCATAAAACATCTGAGCGTGAGTATGTTGCGCTTGTTTGGGGCAATGTGGCAGAGGATGAAGGTACGATTAACGGACACATCGGGCGGCATCTCAAAGACCGTTTGCAAATGGCTGTTTTCGAGGACGGGAGCCATGGAAAAGAGGCTGTTACGCATTACAGAGTTATCGAGCGTTTTGGCTACGTTACGCTTGTGTCGTGCCGTTTGGAAACAGGGCGCACACACCAAATACGGGCTCACATGAAGCACATCGGGCATACGCTTTTCAATGACGAACGCTACGGCGGCGACAAAATCCTCAAAGGAACAACCTTTACCAAATACCGACAATTCATTGATAATATGTTTGTTACCTTACCGCGCCAAGCCTTGCATGCCAAAACCTTAGGATTTGAACACCCCACAACGGGCGAATTTTTACGATTTGACAGCGAATTGCCACAAGATATGACAAATGCCATCGAAAAATGGCGGAATTACAGCAAATATAACGAAAATAATTAGAAAATGCATTGGATATATTTACTCGTCGCAGGCCTGTTGGAAGTATCATTTGTTTTCTGCTTGGGAAAGGCACGCGAACTTGCAGGGCGGGAGATGTACGTTTGGTATGTGTTGTTTGCCTTGTCATTAATCGGTAGTATGTGGCTGATGATGAAAGCGATAGAAGGGATTCCTCTCGGGACGGCGTATGCGGTTTGGACAGGAATTGGCGCGGCAGGCTCGGTTATTATCGGCATGTTGTTCTTTAAAGACCCTGTGAGCTTTTGGCGATTGTTTTTCTTGTTTACGCTCATCGCTTCCATCATCGGGCTGAAAATGATGAGTACAACCCACTGAGAATTTGAACGCTTCGTTGTTTGAAGAGTTTGAAATCGTTTGATGTTATTTGAAATGGCTTGATTACCTACGGCGTTTGAGATTGTTTGATAGCTCGCTGTTTGAAAAACTAATGCCTATTGGCTAACCCCTAAAACCTAACCCCTAAATTTATGTCCAACCTGAAACGTCTTTTTAAGCATACATTTATTTACGGCATCGCTACGGTTTTGCCCCGCTTTTTGAGTTTGTTTCTCACACCGTTGTACGTAGACTTATTGCCCACTTCCGATTACGGGATTTATTCGGGATTGTTGGCGTATTTGATCATGGGCAATGTGTTACTTTCCTACGGAATGGAGACGGCTTTTTTTCGATTTATGAACAAAAATGCAGACCGCAAAAAAGTACAATCTACGGCACTTAGCTCCTTGTTTATCAGCTCTTTAGTTTTTTTTGTTGTGGCGTGGCTTCTTCGAGAAAATATCGCCCGATGGATTCGCTATGATGAGGCTTTTGTGAGCTATTCGATAGCCATCCTTACGCTCGATGCGCTGGTAGTCATTCCGTTTGCATGGTTCCGCAACGAAGGAAAACCGGTACGCTATGCGGTTGTAAAAATAGGTAATGTAGGGGTTAATCTTCTGTTGAATTTATTCCTTTTCTTGTTACTTCCAAAATTGGCAGAAAACGGAAATTTCTGGAACAATCTCATTTTTGAAAATAAAGTTCACTATATATTTATTGCCAATTTGACGGCAAGTTTGCTCACATTTCTGGTATTACTTCCTATTTATTTTAAGATACGGTTGGGTCTGTCACGACTACTGTTATCGCAGATGTTGCGGTATGCGTATCCTGTATTGATAGCGGGTATAGCATTTTCAATCAACGAAGGTTTCGACCGTATTTTCCTGCGAATGCTGCTGCCAGCCGACACCGCCGATACAACGATTGGCATTTATGCAGCCTGCTACAAAATGGGCGTTTTTATGACACTGTTCGTTACGGCGTACAAGCTTGGCGTAGAGCCTTTTTTCTTCAGTAATGCCAAAGAAAAAGACGCTCCGCAGACATACGCTTCCGTTACGCTGTACTTCACGATTTTCGGATCGTTTGTGTTACTTTTCGTAACTGTTTTTACCGACTGGCTAAAATACCTGTTAATTCCCAACAGCGATTATTGGGAAGCCCTTTGGATAGTTCCGATTATTCTGTTGGCAAATCTTTGCTTGGGCATCTACCATAGCCTTTCGGTGTGGTACAAAGTTACCGACCGCACCAATTACGGAGCGATTATTTCGGTGGTCGGAGCGGTGATTACCATTATAGCCAATTTCACCCTCATACCGCTCTGGAGTTACAAAGGAGCGGCATTGGCTACCCTTGCGGCATATAGTTCGATGCTGCTGATATCGTATTGTATCGGACAAAAAAAATACCCTATCCCTTATTCGCTTCAGAAAATAGGATTGTATTTCGGATATTCTGTAATAGCCTCGTTATTAGTTTTTTATGTTTTCAACCGTACACTTTTGATAGGCGTTTTTTTTCTGGTGGGCTACCTGCTGATGGTTTTCTTTTTGGAAAAAAGAACCTTTCGGCTGAAGAAAACATAACTATTTTTGAGGTTGCAAATGATTTGCAGAAAGTAATAAATTCACCAGTTTAATATTGTTATACGATGGTAATAATTTTGCCAATGGGTTTGCTGCCTTTATTATTTTTTGATGTATATTTTCGACAATCCGGTATTTTTGTGCAGGCAGTAGGAATAAATAAGGCATAATGCTATGGCTCCATTATTTTATACTCATTATAAATAAGGCAAAAAAGTCTTTTTAAGGTTGTTTTAACCGCAAAAACCTCGTAATTTTGGTTCGATTTTTAAGTATAATCATAAACTTTATATATGGCAGCATTATTCAAAACGTCTGTAGCGAGGAAAGTAGCGATGGCATTATCGGCACTTTTCTTGATTATCTTCTTGATTCTGCACATGGTGGTCAACCTGACATCAGTGTTCAGTGCAGATCTATTTAACGAATTATCGCATTTCATGGGTACCAATCCGCTTGTACAAGGGTTGATGCAACCTATCTTGATGTTGGGAGTTATCTTCCATTTCGTGATGGGTTTTGTGCTGGAATGGCAAAACCGCCGCTCGCGGGGCAACGTTCCGTACGCCAAGTACAATGGCGGTGCTAACTCGACTTGGATGTCGCGTAATATGATCTACAGCGGTATGTTCATCTTAGTCTTTTTGGTCATTCACTTGATGGATTTCTGGGTACACGAGATGTCCGTCAAATATATCGGAGGCGATATGACGGGGATGATCAATGGAGAATACCGCTATTATGAGGAGCTCGTAGAAAAATTCCACGCCACCTGGAGAGTCATACTATATTGTATAGGCTTCGTGTTCTTGTACTTGCACCTTACGCACGGTTTCCAATCGTCATTCCAATCCATCGGGTTGAAAGACGACAAACGCAAAAAACTAATTGCTACCACAGGCACCATCTATTCGGTGGTCATCTGCGGAGGCTTTATGTTCGTAGCGCTATTCCATTATTTTAACTATTTATTATCGTAATTTATATGAGTAAGTTAGATGCAAAAATTCCGGAAGGACTGCTTAAAGATAAGTGGACTACCTATAAAGATAAAATCAATTTGGTAAATCCTGCGAACAAACGTAATATCGACGTAATTGTCGTAGGGACAGGGCTTGCGGGCGGTTCGGCAGCGGCTACGTTGGCAGAATTGGGCTATAACGTAAAAGCATTTGCGTACCAGGATTCGCCACGCCGGGCACACTCTATCGCTGCCCAAGGAGGTATCAATGCCGCCAAAAACTATATGGGCGACGGCGACTCCAATTTCCGTTTGTTTTACGACACCGTAAAAGGAGGCGACTACCGTTCGCGGGAAGCCAACGTGTATCGTTTGGCGGAAGTATCAGGAAATATTATCGACCAATGCGTGGCGCAAGGCGTGCCTTTCGCCCGTGATTACGGCGGATTGCTCGACAACCGTTCGTTTGGTGGCGTACTCGTTTCCCGTACTTTTTACGCCAAAGGACAAACCGGGCAACAGTTGCTTTTGGGTTGTTATTCGGCAATGAACCGGCAAATCGCCCGTGGGAAAATCGATATGTACAACCGCCACGAAATGCTTGACATTGTTATCGTGGACGGAAAAGCCAGAGGCATCATCGCCCGTGATTTGATTACCGGCGAAATAGAACGCCACTCGGCTCACGCTGTGGTCATCGCCACCGGCGGATACGGCAACGTGTATTTCCTTTCGACCAACGCAATGGGTTCAAACGCCACGGCAGCGTGGAAAGTCCACAAAAAAGGAGCGTTTTTTGCCAATCCGTGCTTTACGCAAATCCACCCGACGTGTATTCCCCGTTCGGGCGATTACCAGTCGAAATTGACCCTGATGTCCGAATCGCTCCGTAATGACGGACGTATCTGGGTTCCTAAAAATATGGACGATGTACTCGCAATCCGCGAAGGCAGAAAAAAACCGACCGAAATTGCCGAAGCCGACCGCGATTATTACTTGGAAAGACGTTATCCTGCCTTCGGAAACCTCGTGCCTCGCGATGTGGCTTCGCGTGCCGCCAAAGAGCGTTGCGATGCCGGCTACGGCGTGAACAAAACAGGCGAAGCGGTGTATCTTGATTTCGCTTCCGCCATCGAGCGTTACGGAAAAGAACAATGCAAAATCCACGGTATCGAAAATCCGTCGAAAGACGAAATCACAAAACGTGGCGAAAAAATCGTGGAAGCCAAATACGGCAATCTTTTCCAAATGTACGAGAAAATCGTAGATGAAAATCCGTACAAAACCCCGATGATGATTTACCCTGCCACGCACTACACAATGGGCGGACTGTGGGTTGATTATAATTTGATGACGACCATTCCGGGCTGTTACTGTATCGGCGAGGCGAATTTCTCCGACCACGGTGCGAACCGACTTGGAGCATCGGCATTGATGCAAGGATTGGCCGACGGATATTTCGTACTTCCTTATACCATAGGCGATTATCTCGCTGCCGACATCCGCACCGGAAAAATTCCAACGGATAGCAAGGAATTTGACGAAGCCGAAAAAGCCGTCCGCGAACGCTTGGATTTCTTCATCAATAATAAAGGTACGCACTCCGTTGATTATTACCACAAAAAACTCGGAAAAGTGATGTGGGACAAAGTCGGAATGGGACGTAACGCCAAAGGATTGGAAGAAGCCATTAAGGAAATTCGTGAAATCCGTGAGGATTTCTGGAAAAACGTGAAAGTTACGGGCGATATTACAGGAATGAACACCGAACTCGAAAAAGCAGGCAGAGTGGCGGACTTCCTCGAACTCGGCGAACTCTTTGCCAAAGATGCTTTGGAAAGAAGAGAATCATGCGGCGGACACTTCCGTGAAGAATACCAGACCGAAGAAGGTGAAGCCCTCAGAGATGATGTCAACTTTGCCTATGTAGCCGCCTGGGAATACACCGGAAAGCCCAGCGAAGCTATCTTGCACAAAGAACCATTGGAGTTTAAAGATGTGAAATTAACGCAGAGAAGTTATAAGTAAGCGGATAGGTTTTTATGAAAGTAGAATTATATAATCGCCAACATAACCTTTCACAGGTTAATTAAAGCGAAGGTTGGCTAATAAAATATAGAAAAATGAAACAGTTTTTATTAATGTTTACATCATTTGTTATTATATCTTGCAGTAGTAATGGAAACGTTACAGTAGAACAAGAAATTAAAAATTACGATGTGTTTAAAGTAAGGAATAAATCCATTGGGGAATATCACAATTATTTAATGGGCTTGAACATTGAAGAGAAGGAGAATTTGTTAAGAAAAAAGATTCCCGAAGAGCAAATAATTTCTCTGTTAAAAGAAAATTTAAAGATAAATTTGATAAAAGATTTTGGGATAAGTGAAAATGAATACGAAAATTTCATCAACAAAATAAATTTCCAAACACTTGAAAATCAAAAGGGGGTAGAAAATAAGGAATTAAATTTGAACACTCAATTAGAGGAGGCTCTCGAATTCGTAGCAAAGCAAAATCCTTCGCTTTCAAGTGATTTAAGAATTATTTCTAATGTTACAAGTTATGATTACACTACTTATCTAACAAAAGTAGATGAGATAAAGAGTAAATATAAAAATTCGGGCAATGAGGTTTTTGTGTTTATGGTGATAGATGTATCTAAATCTTCTCATAATTTTTGGGTGAATAAAAGTAAAGGTCTTTATTCAAAAGGAGGTAACTATGATTCTGTCTGGCAAGCTGATGTAAGTGGTGCTATCATTGGCGGTACTTGGGGAGGTGTTGCAGGTAGTTTTGGAGGTGGCATCGGAGCTTTGCCTGGTGCTTTATTAGGAGGTGGAATATCATCTGCTTATGGCTCTGCTGCTGCTGGCATATGGAATTACATTAATAATAGATAATGGTTAAAGAGATTATATTAAATAGCTTTTTTTTCGGCGTAGGTCTTTTTATATTGCAGACCTTGTGGTATTTTCTATTAGATGTGAAAAATTTCAACAACGAAACCGTTCTCTTTACAGCAATAGTAGCTTTTTTATCAATGATAACTTGGGGTATTATATTATACTTTATTAAAAAAAGAAATAAGAATTCTAAATAACAACATCAAGGTATATGAACTTGACACTAAAAATCTGGAGACAAAAAAACGCCGATGACAAAGGGCGTATGGTTGATTATAAAGTAACTAATATTTCCGAACACATGTCGTTTTTGGAAATGTTAGATGTACTCAATGAGCAATTGGTCGAAAAGGGCGAAGAACCCGTAGCTTTTGACCACGACTGCCGCGAAGGAATTTGCGGTATGTGTTCGCTGTTTATCAACGGTGAAGCCCACGGTCCCGACAGGGGAATTACCACCTGCCAGCTGCACATGCGGATGTTCAATGACGGCGACACTATCTATATTGAGCCTTGGAGAGCTACGGCTTTCCCCGTTATCAAAGACTTGATTGTGGATAGAACGGCGTTTGAACGCATACAGCAAGCGGGCGGTTATATTTCGGTAAACACCTCGGGGAATACGCAAGATGCCAACGCCATTCCTATCCCTAAAATCGATGCCGACCTCTCGATGGATGCGGCTTCGTGCATCGGGTGCGGGGCGTGTGTGGCGACTTGTAAAAATTCATCGGCAATGCTGTTCGTTTCGGCAAAAGTATCGCAATTTGCGTTGCTGCCGCAAGGAAAAGTAGAAGCCGCCGACCGTGTAACGAATATGATTCACCAAATGGATTTGGAAGGTTTCGGCAACTGTACCAATACAGGAGCGTGTGAGGTGGAATGTCCGAAAGGAATTTCGCTGGAAAACATCGCCCGAATGAACCGAGAGTATCTCAAAGCAAGTTGCCGTTAAGCAATCTTATTAAAATAACATTACGGCAAGCAGATAAAACGTTTACCGCAGTAAAAATTTTGTTTTTCATGGTAAAGGAGGTTGTCTGAAATATTAATTTCGGGCAGCCTTCTTTTTGTATTGAAGTAAATACCACCTCTTAAATGTTAAAATAGAATCCTTAACATTGGCATAACTTTTACCATTTAGAATAGTCTCAACTTTGTGGCGCTTAAACAAACTATTTTAAAAAATGATAAAAATGAAAAATTGGTTTTATGGTTTGGTAATGACCTTTATGGCGGTAGGAATGTACGCACAAGGGGTTGTTACGGGAACAATTATCGACGGAGAAATGAACTCGCCGCTACCGGGTGCAAACGTGGTAGTCAGAGGTACTACACAAGGTGTATCGACGGATTTTGACGGAAAATTCTCACTCAACGTACCCTCAAATTCAGGTACGCTCGTAGTTTCGTATCTCGGATTCGAATCGCAGCAAGTGGCGTATACGCTATCGGGTGGCAGAGCCAACGTCCGTGTTGTCTTACAGCCTGATGCACAAGCCCTTGGCGAAGTCGTAGTAGTAGGAAGCGGTATCATCGACATCGTGCGTGACCGCCAAACGCCTATTGCAGCGACGACAATTCCGGCTACCTTAATCCAAGAGAAAGTAGGTAACTTGGAGTTTCCCGAAGCACTTAAAGGCGTTCCCAGCGTACACACGGTGAATGCAAGCGGTTACGGCGACGGATACTACACCGTACGCGGATTTGACCAAGCTAACGTACTGATTATGATTAACGGACAGCCCGTAAACGACATGGAATGGGGCGGTGTATATTGGTCGAACTGGTCAGGACTTACCGATGTAGCTTCGGTAGTACAGCAACAACGCGGTCTTGGTTCGTCAAAAATCGGTATTGCTTCCGTAGGAGGAACTACCAATATCGTAACCAAAGCAGCCGACAGAAGTGCAGGCGGAATGATAAAAACAACTATCGGTAATGACGATTTCATCAAATCGGTTGTTTCGTATGACTCAGGTGTCAACGAAGACGGATGGGCGGTAAGTGCCTTGATGTCATACTGGCAGGGAGATGGTTATATGGACGCTACGAGAGGTCTTGGAGGTACGTATTTCCTTTCGATAGGATACAAACCTAATGATAAGCACAACTTCAACTTTATGGTTACTGGTGCACCGCAACAACACATGCAGGCGTACAGAGAAACCATCAATACGTATGAGCAATTCGGCTACAAATACAACTCTAACTGGGGCTGGAAAGACGGAGATATTTATAACTTCTCTACCAATTATTACCACAAACCGATTGCCAACATCAACTGGGATTACAGCATCAGCGATAAAGTAAGCCTTTCAACGGTTGTATACGGCTCATGGGGTATGGGTGGCGGAACCCACGGTGCGGGAACCGATGCTTTCCGTCTTCCGGACGACGCTAACGGACTTATCCGCGTGGATGATTTGGTAACGGTAAACCAAGGCGGAACAGCTGCAGGATTTACTTCCATCACGCCTTGGAGCGGTAACGACGGAAGAACCAATAATTGGGATGGTAAATACATCGTTCAAAATGGAGTCCGGGCTGGTGCTGTATTGCGTTCGTCAGTAAACCAACACAACTGGTACGGATTACTGTCTAACTTAGATTTCAAATTAGCCGACAAATGGACGCTCAACGCAGGGGTCGACTTGCGTACGTACGTAGGAAAACACTACCGAGTCATCAATGACCTTTTGGGAGCCGACGGATATTACGAAAACACAGACGTGAACTCAGTAGGAGTGTTTGTAAGCAAAGAAACCCCATTGAATCCTCTCAATGGTGCTGCTATCAAAAATGCTCAGAAAGTAAACCGTAACTTTGATTCAAGCGTTCGTTGGGCAGGCTTCTTCTCTCAATTGGAATATTCGTCCGACATCCTTTCGGCATTTATCCAAGGGTCGGTTTCTAATCAAGCCTATATGCGTGAAGAATTTTTCGAAGTCCCCGGCGACCAAGCCAAAACGAATTGGACTGACAAATGGGGTTACAACGGTAAAGGCGGTGTAAACTTCAAATTCAACAGCGAAAACAACGTATTCGCCAATGCAGGATACTATTCCCGCCAGCCTTTCTTCACGGCAATTTATCCGTTCAGTTATACGGCAAGAGCCAATGAAAGATTGGATGTGAAAAACGAAGGCATCTTAGGGTTTGAAGCCGGATATGCTTACAATACACAGCCGTTTAGAGCCGTTTTGAACGCATATTATTCTAACTGGACAGACCGTTACGTAACATTCAATGCCGATGTTGCCGGTGTAAGACAAACTGCCCGAGGGTATGTTGACCAAGTACACATGGGTGTAGAGCTTGAATTGACCGCACGTCCTATCCAGGATTTGGAAATCTACGGAATGGTTTCTTACGGAGAATGGAAATACGGCGGAAATGCCAAGGACGTTATCGTATATGACAACTTGAACATGCCTATCGCAGGAGCGTCAGGAGACCTTTTCCTTGACGGAGTGAAAGTAGGCGGAGCGCCTCAATTCCAAACAAGACTGGGGGCTAAATACACCATCCTCGACGGATTCTCGGTAGATGCCGATTGGTATTTTAACGATAGAAATTATGCGTATGTAAATGCGACAACCTTTACCACTGCCGGTGGAGAAGCTATCGAAATGCCTTCGTATAGTACGGTTGATGCCGGATTGTCTTACCGGTTGAAATTCAACGGTAACTTTGCGAAATCACTCAGTTTCCGTGCCAACGTGAACAACCTTTTGGACGAAAGATATATCGCAAGAGGTTTTACAAACTTAGCTGCTGATACTGACCCTGCCAACAATTGGAAAGGTATCAACAAGGCCAACACCGTTAACTTCGGTTTCGGACGCACTTGGAACTTCAGCGCTACATTGAGATTTTAAGAATAAAAAATGTATCCATACCAAAAACCGCTCTCAAAAGGGCGGTTTTTTGGTTTTGTAGGATAATGGACATTCCGTAACTTCGCATAAAAGCTGTAACCTAATACCAAAAGTATGGCAAAAGTACTCGCATGCCGATTATCTACTTTGATGTGAGTTCGATGTAAGAAGTTGTCGGATAGTAGCATCTTATTTTCGTGTAAGAAGGGTGTCCGAAAAGTCTGATTTCAGTATTTTTATAGCGGACTCATGTTACTTTAGGGAAGACGGACAGTTTCGCTATGGTAAAAACTATTTGGGAGATGACGAAATGCAACATCGTGTATCTTTCCCGATAGGCAAACCGATTTGAAAGAGGTTTTTCTTCACAGATGAGGCGGGTAAACCTACAATGTCATTTCTTAGGAAACATTCTTGAAAAAAGGTGTTTTTCATGTTGTTTTTTTCTTATCTTTGTGGACAGAATATTAAATTCATTTGCATGAAGGCCAGCTATTTAATTTGTTTTTTCACAGTAATTTTTGTGTTGCAAAGTTGTGGTTCGAAAAAAAATCCTACTGCAGCACTCCATTCTGACAAAGAAAGCCACGTTTTACTGGTGTCATTCGACGGAATGGGACACGACTATGCCGAGCGTTTTGAGTTGCAAAATTTCCAAAAAATGGCAACCGAAGGGGCTTCCACTTCGTATATGATACCATCGTTCCCCAGCAAATCATTTCCCAATCACTACTCTATCATCACGGGAATGTACACAGGCAATCACGGTTTGGTGGACAACAATTTCCTCGACAAGCAGCGCAATTCATATTATTCGGCGTACAATACAATCATCAAAGACCCTTATTATTATAAAGGCACGCCGCTTTGGCAGTGGCTACAAACGCAAGGGATGAAAACCGCATCGCTTCACTGGATTGGCTCAGAATCGCCGATTAAGGGGCAATATCCGACATATTTTACACAGTATGACGAGCAAATGCCCAATGACAAACGCATTGATAAAATCATCGAATGGCTCAGCCTTCCGGCGAAAGACAGACCTCAATTCGTGTCCGCATATTTTTCGATTATTGATGATGAAGGACATCTCACAGGAGCGAATTCCCCACAAATGAGGAAAGCTAACAAAGAAGCCGACCGCCTTTTGGGTGTTTTACTCGAAAAAGTAAAAACATTGAATATTCCCGTAAATGTCATCGTAGTTTCCGACCACGGAATCCTTGACATGGATTCGTCAAAAGATATTTTTGTAGACCTCGAAAACATTACTACAAAGCTCGAAGACAAAGCGGTAATTATCAATAACGGGATGCAGACACATCTGTATTTCAACAACCCCTTGGAGATAGAAGCAAGTGTAAAAATGCTCAAGGAAAATCTTCCTTCTCAAATAAAAGTGTATCGAAAACGTGATATTCCCTCGCGATGGCATTACAAACAAAGCGACCGTATAGGTGATGTACTTTTGGTTGCCGATGCGCCTTATTATATGATTACCAATAAAAATCATCCTGTAACCAAAAATCCCGAAATATGGGGAACACACGGCTACGACCCTTACACAACGCCCGAAATGAGAGCTTCATTTTATGCCGTTGGCCCAAACATCAAGGTTGGATATACCGTTGAGCCTTTTGAGAATGTCAATGTATTTCCATTGATAACACGCTTGCTTGGCGTTGGCAACCCATTGGATATTGACGGGAAAGATAGCGTTTTAGCTCCGATTGTCAAATAAAATATGCCAAACGCCACTCAAATCCGCCTTCATCTTATTGTATTCCTCTGGGGATTTACGGCTATTTTGGGTAAAATCATCACTCTTGGCGCCAATGCGTTAGTTTGGTATCGGATGCTTTTTACGTCTGTGTTTTTGGTGGCATTTATTCTATTTTTTCAGAAGCAAACGCTGCGTATTCCGTTGCGATTATTTTGGCAATTATTAGGCGTCGGCTTTTTGATGGGTTTGCATTGGTTGTTCTTCTTCCAGTCGATAAAGGTATCCAACGTATCGATTGCCCTTTCGTGCATTTCTACGGCTACGCTGTTCGCATCACTGTTCGAGCCATTGGTTTTCCGCCGTCGGATAGATTGGCTCGAAGTGCTTATTGGAGTTGTAATCGTTAGCTGCGTGTTGGTCATTTTTGATGCCGAGATGCAATACAAAGAAGGCATTTTCTACGGATTGATATGTGCGGCATTGGGTTCGTTGTTTAGTGTTTTCAACGGGCGGCTGCATGGAAGAACCACTTCGGGCAATATCATTTTTTATGAAATTTTCGGCGGATTTCTGGTGTTGTCGCTTTATTTTCTTTTTACGGAAGATATAGGTCAATTCGTTCAGATACAAGCCGCTGATTTCTGGTGGTTGCTTTTGCTGGCAAGTCTTTTTACAGCGTATCCGATGTTTGAGTCCATACGGCTGATGCGGCATATATCGCCCTACACATTGGTTTTGGCGGTCAATCTCGAACCTATATACGGGATTATTTTCGCGTATTTTATTTTTGGCGAATCCGAGCACATGAGCCCGATATTTTACATCGCTTCTTTTGTGATGATATTGGCAATTGTCGTCAACGGATTTGTCAAAGCAAGGAGATAATTTGGAGATTAGATAATTTGAAAATGATTTTGCTTACTCACGTTGGGGAGCCACTCAGATAGCATTGAGCTTTTTCTCCCCTCTCCTTTGGAGAGGGGCTGGGGGTGAGGGATTTACAGCATTTTATCACACCAAAATCCCATTAATTACATCAGGATAAGCATTTCCAAATTTCCAAATTGTCTAATTTCCAAATTAAATTATTACCTAAATATTGCCTTGTAAATATCGTTTCCGTTGGCGTACAGTACCAATCCTATCAGGATGAAAAAGCCAATCATTTGGGCATATTCCATCACTTTGTCGCTGGGTTTGCGTCCCGTTGCCATTTCGTAGAGGAGGAACACTACGTGTCCGCCGTCAAGGGCAGGGATTGGCAAAATGTTCATAAATGCCAGTATGATAGAAATAAATGCCGTAGTATGCCAAAAGGCTTTCCAATCCCATTGGGAAGGGAACATGCTGCCAATAGCCCCAAAACCTCCGACTTCCGAAGCACCTTTTTTGGTAAATACATATTTGAACTGTGCCACATAGTCGCGGAGTGTCCAATATCCGTAGTGGATGCCTTCGCTAATGGCTTCACCCAACCCGAATTTTTTCTCGTGGTGTTTTATTTCTACAATATTTGCTGAGGCAAACCCTAATTTGTTATTGGTGTCGGGTATTACTTCAATGAGTTTGTGCGTGCCGTTGCGGTCTATTTCCACCGTGAGTGAACTTCCTTTGGGGAATGCCGTAATCACTTTTTCTACTTCGTCATGGTAACCGACAGGAATGTCATTAATAGCTACAATGCGGTCGCCTTTGGCAAATCCCGCTTTGGCGGCAGGCATATCGGGCATCAGCGAGTCGATTTCCGGAATTATTCTCGGGCGGAACGGTATCATTTCACCTTTATTAAAAAGCTGTTTTCCTACCGAGTCAGGGAGCGTGAGCTGGCGTATTTGGCCGTTCTGGGCTTTTACGGTAAGATTGCTTGCATCGCGAAGCATCACGGCTTTGTTTATGTCCCAAAGATTTTCGAGCGGTTTTCCGTTGATTTCCGTAACGATGTCTCCGTCTTCAAAACCGTACGATTTCATCACGCTGCTGGCATAGAATCCGCCCGGAAGCCCTTCTTCTTTTATTTGGTTTTCGCCCCACACGAAGAGGATCATGATATAAATGAGAAATCCGAGAATGAGATTGACCGTAACGCCACCAATCATAATAATGAGTCGCTGCCATGCCGGTTTACTGCGGAATTCCCACGGTTGCGGTGGTTGCGCCATTTGCTCTTTGTCCATGCTTTCGTCAATCATTCCGGCAATTTTTACGTAACCTCCCAGCGGAAGCCACCCGATGCCGTACACCGTTTCACCGATTTTTTTCTTGAAAAGAGCAAATTTTACATCGAAAAACAGAAAAAATTTCTCGACGCGGGTTTTAAAGATTTTCGCAGGGATAAAATGTCCCAGCTCGTGAAGTACTATCAGTATCGACAAACTCAAAATGAGTTGAGCTGCCTTGATGAAGAATGTTTCCATATATTAAATTTGTGCAAAAGTAATTTTTTGTTGGTTAATAAGCAAATTGTTGTTTTTGGAGGATTGCAAAACAATATCGTATGGTTTATGAGTTATTTATCTTTATAATGCCCATACGCCGGGATTTTCACTTCTTTTACATCTTCAAAAATCTCATAAACGAGTCTGTGTTTTTGGTCTATTCTCCGTGACCAAACGGTACGTACCCCATAGCCTTTTAGTTGTTCGGGTTGTCCTGTCCCAAAAGTAGGGTGGATTTCGATTTCATCAATTAAAGCATCTATTTTTTGAAGGATTTTCTTTTGCCCTGATTTTAAATGCTTTTGAATATCTTTAAGGTATTCGTCTTTATAAATAAGCTGGCAAATAGTTCTTTCCATTATCCCAAAAGCATTTTTCTCATCTCCTCTCGGCTTATTTTATGTGATTTGCTTTCACGTGCTCTATCTATTTTCGCAAAAAACGCTTCTTTGGTCATCTCGGTATCGTCTTTGATTTCCTTTTTCGTTTCTTTTAGGACTTTTACGCCAATAGCTTCCAGTACACGCACTGCCATTTGATACTGTTTTACCGAAATATCTTCTTGTAAATGTATAGTTCTCATAATCATTTAAAATATAGTGATTTGCAAAGATAGTTGTTTTTTGTATGTCAAAATAGTACAATTACAAAAATCATACCTAAAACATCCTATTTTTAGGACAATCTCCATTTTAATTTTTAACATATTAAGACCAATAATTTACATTTTTGCTAACAAAACAAAGATAAGGCAAAATGTATTTTTGCAAAAATAATTTTTAAACTATAAACAAATTTATCATGAAAAAACTTTTATTTTTAGCTATTACGGTTTTAGTTGTAACGATAACATCTTGCTCAAAAGATGACGATAACAGGTTTGAAGGAACTTGGACTCTTACTCAAATGGAAAGCGGAACAGATTTAACACGCTTATCCACCGTTGATTTGACAGATTGCGACAAAAAGACGACCGTTACATTTTCAGGAAATGACTTCGTATTCAATGGCTTTGGCTATGATAGGCAAAATAATTGCGTTGAAACAATAGAGACAGCTACTTTTTCATATACCGACACTACATTGAATGTAAAAGATGTCTTAACAAAAGTAGAGAATACAGTCAGTTACACGATTATAGGGAACCTACTTACTGTCCTGTATGAAAGAACCGAGAAAGACAATGATGGTGCTGAAGTAAAACATTATACAAAAACGATTTACACCAAAAAATAACCGTTTTTAACGTTCCACAAAAACCGCTTTTGTGATGAAAAGCGGTTTTTTATTGGTTTTTCCCTAAAAATAGCTGTCTTTGGAACGTATAAATTTAAAAAGAACGGCTATGAACACTGGAATAATAACAATCGAAACTCCAAAAGGGATTTCAATAAAAGATGCGAAAAAAGTCCTTAAAAGCCTTATTTTTAAAATATTAGAAACTAAATCCAATGCTTTAACAACTCAAAAGCCAAACAAAAAAACATTGGAGGCTATGAAAGAAGTGGAAGAAATGCGTAAAAATCCAAATCGGAAAATGTATTCTGCCGAAGCGGTTATTAATCTTTTGAATGATTGATATGGAGAAGGAAAAAACAAGTGAATATGCAATAATATTTTCGACAAGCTTTAAAAAAGATTGCAAAAGTATAAGAAAAATACAAAAAGCAAAAATAGAAGAAACTATTAAGATTTTAGAAAAAGGTGGTGTTGAAAACATCCCTAAAAAAAATGAAACCACACAAACTTACCGGTAATTATAGCGGATATTTTGAATGCCATATAGAACCAGATTTACTCATCATTTGGCTTCAATACGATGAAGAGCGAAAGGAAATTTATTTAGTCCGTCTGGGTTCTCATGCTGAATTGTTTTAAAAACAAAGCCTCATTCCCTCACCAATTTATCCGCAACGCTACGGTCATTCGCCAGCCGTTGTACCTTGTTTTGTCCGCCGAGTTTTCCTATTTGTTTCATATAATCCGAAAATCCGCCTTGAGCGACAGCCGTGATTTTCAGCGGTTGCAACACCTTGCCAACAATCAAATCGTAATAATAAACGTTTTGTTTTTGCAGATTTTCATCTATTTTTTTTGCAAAATCGGTGAAATTTTCAGGTTTTTTTTCAAATTCAACAAACCATTCGTGGTATGGCAGTTCCCCTTTCGGGGGATTTACTTGCGGTGCGACCGTAAATTCGTTAATCCGTACGTCTGTACCCGCAATTGCCTGCCCCAGAGCTTCCTCTACTTCCTTAGCAATCACGTGTTCGCCGAAAGCCGAAATAAAATGCTTCACCCGTCCCGAAACGATGACCCGATACGGCTTGAGCGAGGTAAACCGCACCGTATCGCCGATATTGTACGCCCACAGCCCCGCATTGGTCGAGATGATGAGGGCATAATCCACCTCTTTTTGGACTTCGCCAATCGTTAGCCGTTTAGGATTTTCTTGAGAAAGTTCATCGGCTTTGACAAATTCGTAAAAAATTCCCGAATCAAGTAATAAAAGCATTCCTTTTTCGGCTTGCGAATCTTGATACGCAAAAAAACCTTCGCTGGCAGGAAAAAGTTCGATACTATCGACTTTCCGCCCGATAAGATGCTCAAATTTCTGCCGGTACGGCTCGTAATTCACGCCACCGTAGATAAATAAATTGAAATTCGGAAACAAACTGCCGATAGTCTTACCCGAAACGGCTTGCAATTTCTCAAAATACATCTGCACCCACGACGGAATGCCGCTGATAACGGTCATATTTTGGCAGACGGTTTCCTGCACGATGGCATCAACTTTCGTTTCCCAATCGTCAATGCAGTTGGTTTCCCACGACGGAAGCCGGTTTTTCTGTAAATAATTGGGGACGTAATGGGCAGAAATCCCCGAAAGCCGTCCGAATTTGATACCGTTTTTCTCTTGTAAAATCGGGCTTCCCTGCAAAAAAATCATCTTTCCGTCCACAAAATCGGCTTTGCCCGTTTCGTGAATGTAGCACAAAATGGCATCGCGTGCCGCCTGTACGTGGTACGGCATCGATTCTTTGGTAATCGGAATGTATTTCGCACCGCTGGTCGTTCCCGAAGTTTTGGCAAAATACGCTGGTTTTCCTTTCCAAAGTACGTTTTCTTCACCGCTTACGGCACGTTCAATATACGTTTTTAAACTTTCGTAATCACGAATGGGAACTTTTCGGGCGAAATCTTCCGTTGTTTTAATTTCAGAAAAATCATGGTCTTTGCCGAATGCTGTATTTTGGGCGTTGCGGATCAGCGAACGGAACACTTTTTCTTGCGTTGCCACAGGATTATTTTTCCACTTGTCAATTCGCCAACGAACCACCGAAGCGAATATTTTAGAAGCTAACGATTTGATTGACATAACGTTATTTGAATTCGATGTAATTTCTCGGATTGACGGGGTATCCGTTGCTCCACAGCTCAAAGTGCAGGTGCGGTCCGGTGGTCAGTTCTCCGGTATTGCCTACGGTAGCGATGACTTCGCCGGTGCGGACTTGGCTTCCCTGCTTTTTGGTCAGCGATGAATTGTGTTTGTACACCGAAATCAGGTTGTCTTTGTGTTCCACGATGATGGAATAACCTGTTTCGAGCGTCCAATCGGCAAAAATGACCGTTCCGTCGGCAACCACTTTCA
This sequence comes from Capnocytophaga sp., assembly GCA_030538675.1. Taxonomy (GTDB): domain Bacteria; phylum Bacteroidota; class Bacteroidia; order Flavobacteriales; family Flavobacteriaceae; genus Capnocytophaga. Next base: position 4,820 of record JAUNTM010000036.1, on the reverse strand, counting down.
CGGGCATTCCTTCCTTGGCGACAATATCGATGCCGTAATGCCGTTTTTCGGGATTGTAATCGTTGGAAACTTCACCCTCAATCGGGGCAAAAAGCAATTGGTCGTTATTGCGGTCAACGGCTTTTTGGAAAACGTTGTAGCGTTCTTCTTCGGTAACGTCCATCCGTAAAATCGAATCCTGGCGGCTGGGCATAAGGTTATATTCGGCAGGATTTGCCTTGATATTCTGCAAGATAGAATCTCGGTTGATTTTGTCGGGGGTGATGTCGCCTGTCAGTACTTTTTGGATAGAAGCGAAGTAGGCATCGCTGGTTCGGACGGCTTTTTCGAGCGAATCGACCTTGAAATTCAGCTCCACCGTCTGCCGTTTGAGCTGTACTTCCGAGAAGCCGAGAATGTATTCCCGCAGTGGCGTGTAGATAATGAACAAGGTGGTCAAAACGACCATCGTTATGGCAAAAAGCGTCCCGACAACAAACACGTTCAGGCGGCTCAACCGCAATGAAGCCCGCTCTTCGAGCGTTTCGTCGTCCATGAATACCAAGCGGTATTTGCTCAGCATTTTACGGCGGATATATTTTCGTTTGGATTCTTTGGTACTCACAAGAATATAGTTTTACAGAAAGAAATGAGTTACAAAGATACGGATTTTTATGAATTGGCAATCATTCCCGGATTTTGTGGGAAACGGATTACGACTCTTCATAAAAAATCCCTTCCGATATTTTCAGAAGGGATTTTTGAATTATTGGTTTTTTTAGAACTTTCCGTTGTTGTTTTTCCAAGTTTCTTTTGGAGCGATAGGTTCGATAGTGTCCCAGTGTTCGGCGATTTTTCCGTTTTCAATCCGGAACAAATCGTAGAAAGAATTGTGGCTTTCGCCGAAATGCCCTTCGCTGACCACCAACACGAAATTTCCTTCGCCCAAAACACGGTGGATTTTGTCGTATTTCATAAAAATTCCCTGTTTGGCAAGCGCTTCCAGCGTTGCCCCAAGCCCCGAAAGTTGGTCGGGAATGCCCGGATTGTGCTGTATGTAGTTGTCGCCGTCAAAATAGCCTGCGAGCTTTTCCATTTGCCCGTTTACTAAAATGTCTTCCACGAAATTCCTTGCCAGCGTTTTGTTTTCTTCGGTTTTGTCAAGGTCTTTCAGTTCGGTGCTTCCGTCGGTCATTGAGCGTCCGCTGGGATTCGGTTTTTCGGGTTTTTCTTGCAGGTTGTCCCAATGTTCTACAATAAGCCCGTCTTCAAACCGGAAAATATCGAAGCCGATTTTCGGACCGAAAAAATCATAATCGGTGTGGGCAAACACGAAATCGCCGTCTTGGAAAACCCTCACGGTGTTCACTTTTGCCGAATTGGGCGGAAGCTGGGCAAGTGCTTCGCCAAAGCCCGCAAGCCCGTCGGCGATGCCCAGATTGTGCTGTATGTATTTGTCGGCATTAATAAATCCCACAGGTTCGGTTGCCCCCGTTTCGATTGCTTTGAGCAAATCGGTTACTTTTTGTTTGTTTGAAATTTCCATTTTTTCTATTTTTTGAGTTTCCGGATTCGAGTTGTTTTTTTTGTTATTGCAGGCAGAAAATCCAACTCCTAAAATTACCGCTGCAATGGCTACTGTTTTATTCATTTTTTTTGATTAAAATTCTGGTGCAAAGCTACGGCAGGAATGCTTTCTGCAAAAGGTAAAAAAAGTCTTTTCAGCGATACTTTTACGCCGTCGAAAATTGTAATTTGAACTCCGTCGGGGTCAGCCCGCTGTGTTTTTTAAAATACTTGATAAAATTCGTAGGTTCTTCAAAACCAAGATTATAGGCAATTTCTTTAACGCTGAGGGCGGTGTGTACCGAAAGGCGTTTGGCTTCGAGCATCACCCGTTCTTCAATAAGTTGCTTGGCGGTTTTCCCGAGAATTGCCGTTACGGCACGGTTCAGTTTTTTCTCGGTAACGGAAATCTCGCCGGCATAATAGCTTACTTTTTTGACAGATTTGAAGTTTTTTTCCAACGTGCTGCGGTAGTCCAAAACAATGTCAAGCCCGGCTCTTTCCTTTTTATCCGAAAAATTCTGTTGTAAAAGTTCTCTTTCCGAAAGCAACAAAAGGTTGTAAATCAAATTCTTAAGGATTTTGGGCTGATGCTTGTCTTTTTTGTTTTTCAATTCGGTTTCTATCTGATTGAAAATGTCCAAAAGAACGGTTTGCGGCTTCCCGACCGTGATTTTTGAAATAGGATAGAGGTCGCTCAACAGAATACTGCCGTCCAAAAACCCGATGTCGGCTTCCGACTGGCAGAAGAAAAACGGTGTGAACAGGATTATTTTTCCGTCGGATGCCGTATTGCCGTCAAACCGCTGTACGGCATCTTTATTGACAAACAGCACCGTGTTGGGTTTTATTTCAATTTCTTGGAAATCAATGAAATGCTTCGGACTTCCTTTTTGAAACCAGATGATTTGGTAAAAAGCCGCCCGATGGATTTTGTTCATCATTTCCGCTTTCCGTGCAAGCAGTTCCCTTAATCCCGCAAACTCGAAGCCTTCCGCAAACCCGGGATTAAAATGGTATTTTTCGATGCCGTCATTCATATTGAAAAGTTGGTTTTACGGACATAATTTTAGCAAGCGCTATTTGCTCAGCATTTTACGGCGGATATAGTTTCGTTTGGATTCTTTGGTGCTCACACGGATATGTTTTACGAAGGGTAATTGATCCCCAAAGATACGGAATTTATTTTTTAGGCAGGAAAAATGGAAGTGTTTTTATTTGCAAAAGAATACAACCCGCACAAAAATCAATTTGCAAGGGCATCAACTCTTGATAAAATCTTCGTACTCGTACCAAAATCGTTCGAAAGCATCCATCGTATGGTATAGAAATTCCATAGTTTCCCGCCACGTATTTTTATTGTGAATGCTCACGAATTCTTTTTCTACGTAGATACGGCTGATTTCCTTTTGGTTATCCAAAAAATAAATGTCGTCATAAATGACATCGGGCAGGTATTCCGAGCGTAGAATTTCTTTGAGCGATTCCATTTTTTCGTAATAGCGGATACGGTTTTCGAGTTGTTCGTCTTCTATATCGAGTACGGTCATCGCTTTTTTGGTGTCAAAATAGAATTTGAAACTAAAATCTTTTATTTTGGTGTCATACAGCAACCATTTTCGAGGAAATGATTTGCCAAATGACGTCCAAAACTCTTCTCGCATTCGTTTGGATTCTTCTTTGCTGAACATACTATATCAAGTTAGGTAAGCAATGACGAATCCTACAATGATACTTGCCAATTTGAGGCTGTTGAACTTATGCCCTTCGGAACTTTCAAACAAAATAATGGTAGAAATATGCAATAATATCCCGATAACTATGGCTGAAAATTCCGTGTGATATTGCCCAAGAAAGGGAACGTAGTTACTCAAAAATGTTCCGAAAGGTGTCATCAAAGCAAACAAAAGTAAAAAAACTGCCGTCCGCCCTACCGAAATCCCCGAATTGATGAGAAAAGCACTCAGTACAATGGCAATGGGCAAATGATGTACGAAAATTCCGTAAACCATCGTATGGTTGTGAGCTAACGGAAATCCTTCGAGTATGGAATGGATGCTCAAACTTGCAAATAATACGAAGGGAAATGCCTGCGAAGTGTGGGAATGCTTGTGTACATGTCCGTGCTCTGCTCCTTTAGAAAAAAATTCTAAAATGATTTGCAGTAAAATCCCACTTACGATATACAGCCCGATGCGTTTGTAATCGTGGTGGTGATGCTCGTGCGAATGATACACTTCGGGGAGTAACGTAAAAACGGTAAGAGCCAGCAGGTAAGCTCCACTGAATGAGAGCAATAGCTTGATGTGATGATTTTTGGAAGGCTTGAAAATCACTACGAAAGCAAACCCGAAAGCTACCGATAGAAAAGGGAGTAAATAATTCATTCGATGTATGTGATTAAAAAAATATACAACCGATTTCGCTATGATTGCGAAAAATCAGCCTGCAAAATTAATGTATTTTTCAGGGAACTACTCAAGAAATAGACTAAAATTTTGACAACTAATTTTTTATCAGGTAAGTACGGACTACAAATCCGACTTTTTTGTCCCAAAAGCGGATATGGCACAAATCTTTATACGCAGTAGTACATCGTTTATTCACGATTGATGTTCTCTCAATTTTTCTGCCAGCAAGATATTTAATTCGTCAAAGTTTGCCTGTAAGGAATTTGCTGAAATGCTGATGGGTGAGCCATAAAGCCTGTAATTCCACTCCATTCCTTTTCTTTTTAGCGGATTGGTTATTTTACGCAAATAGCTTTGCGGATCTTTTACTATGAGCGTCAAAAATTTCTCGCTCATGACTTGAGTAATTTTTATTTCCTTAATGTCAGCCCACAATACAAGTCCTGCCGAAATTCCGCTTGAATTATCAATTATCCCTTGGTTGTTAATAATAAATCCTGCTTTTTTGTCCGACAGTTTGCGAAGTGTTACTATTGAGACAAGTCCAAAAAATAAAACTGAAACCAGCCCTACAATAGAAATAACAGTTGAGCTGCCTATGAGTACATGGTTAATTTTTGGTGGGCTGGTTAAAAACCAAAAACCAAGTCCTACGAAAATAATTGAGCCTAAAAATATCGAAGTTATTTTCTTTTTACTCAAAGGAATTTCTATTTGTTCGTTTTTTGTCATATTTTTTTGATTTTTTTCTTTTGCAGGATGTCCGGCACAATGAACGTTACTTTATTTTTCACGAATTTATTTGATTGACAAATGTAAAACGTTTTCCGGTAATATGCAATCAAAAGTTTGATTTTATGGGGT
>JAUNTM010000155.1 GCA_030538675.1 Capnocytophaga sp. | reverse complement strand
AATTTTGCATCCCGAAAAAGAAGATAAAGAACGGATTTTGAGGAACTTCCAATTGTTGTACGACAAATCGCAGGAAACCAGCCATCGGTTTTATGAAGAAGCATTGAAGTTACAAATGCAACTTTTTCTGTTGGAAATGTGGCATATTTTTGAAGACGAACTCGACCGCCGCAAACGGAGCCTGCAAAGCGGTACACTCTACGAACGGTTTATGCTATTGGCACAAGAGCATTGCATGAAAGAACGTGAAGTACAGTTTTATGCTGATTTGCTGAACATTACGCCCAAATACCTCAATTATATCTGCAAGACGAACACCCGCATCACGGCATCGGAATGGATACAGCGATACACCAAAGAGCGTTTGATATTTCTGTTGCAAAACAAAAAACGAAACATCTCACAAATTGCCGACGAAATGCAGTTTGCAAGCCGTTCGTTTTTCACGCGTTATGTAAAAAAACAGTTGGGAATGACACCGAAAGAGTTTCGGGAGCGGTTGGGGAAGATATCGTAAAGGGCAATATTAATACAAACAAAACATAGTCATTAACCCTATCCTACTTACTTCCAATACGTGGGATATTTCCGTTTGCTGCTCAAGTTATTGAAAAACAAAGCTATCAGCGTGATGATAACCGCTCCCGAAAGCACGGGATTGAACAGAAATCCTATCGTTTTTGCTCCTGCGATGACCACCAATGGGTCTGCTCCTGCGGGCGGATGCGTGGTTTTCGTCAGCTGCATCAAAAAAATGGACGCACCAACGCCCAATGCCAACGAATACCAACCGTCACCGAACAAAAACAAGCAAAACAGCCCGATTAAAGTCGAAACTAAATGTCCGCCGATGATGTTTCTCGGTTGGGCTAACGGACTGCCCGGAACGCCAAATGCCAGAACGCAAGTCGCCCCGAAAGGTGCCATCAAAAAAGGAGTTTCCGAATACTGCGAAAGGGCAGCGGTTACAGCAATCGCCAAAAAACCACCGACAGCGGAATACGCCGAAAACGACACGCCTGAATGTGCAGGACTTCTGCCGTCAGTCTTAAATTTTAACCAATAATTCTTCATTGTATCTTAAAATGATTTTTGTTTAATAATTTCGATGGCGTTATTTATAATGTCTTGATTTCTAAAAACTTGACTTTCCACCAAACAGGCTTCAAAAAGCAGGTAAATCTCCAGCGAAACCGCTTCGTTCCGCACGATGCCGTCAAAAAAATGACGCAAATCCTGTTTGTGGTTTCGTATGATTTGGTACGCTTCCGCCTGTCCGTATTTCAGTTCGGAAAGCATATTGAGGAAAACGCAACCGCTGAAATCCTCCTTTTCGTTCATAAACTGCAAGTACCGAAACGATTGTATGATTTTCTCTTTTGGGTCGTCCGTTTTTTCTGCAAATTCGTAAAGTCCTGCAAACCAAGACTTGTGGCGTTCCTCCAAATAACGCACCGCCAGCAAATCTTTGGAAACGAAATGCTCGTAAAAACTTGCTTTCGCTACCTTTGCTTCTTTGAGAATCTGATTGATGCCCGTACTGTTAAATCCTTGTTTTTTAAAGAGTTCCGAAGCCGTTTCCAGTACTCTTTCGTTGGGTTTCCTATTTTCCATAGAGCAAAGATACAAATAAAAAACAGAACATTCTGTCTGTATTTGCGTTTTTTAACAAAATTTTCTATCTTGAAAGAAACATTGAGCATCGTTTTTAGTAGAGGTTGCAAAAGAACTTAATTATCCAAAGAAATAAAATATATAAACAAAATCTTCCCTGTAAAATTAAAAGCCATTGCCCCACAAATTCAACCAACTTTAGAACAAATTCACAATCAACTTAGTTGAAAACGTGAGCGAAAAATGATATGAAAAAAAATATTTGCAAAACTATTTTCATTAATCAACCAAAAATTCCCACCAAAACTAAATTGATGGGAATTTTTGAGAACCTCTTAAAGTTATAAAAAAATGCTAAGCAAAAATCTATTGAGTTATTACCTCAACCACTTGCTTAAACGCCTGTTTTTGGCTGTTGGCAAACAAATCACCACCAAATTCTTCGTTGTCCAACGATATGACCGTGATGTCGGTAACGCCCATCATCCTGAAAATGAACGATAAATAAGTCGTTTGGAAATTCATGTGGGCATTTTTTTCGTGCTTGCCGTAGCCCGTGTCGCCTCTGCTGGAAAGGAGAAACATTTTCTTGTGGGTCAGCAACCCCACATAATCGCCGTCGGGCGTGCCGGAGCGGAATTTCCACGTTTCGTTAATCCGCATAATCTGGTCTATGTAGGCTTTCAATCCGCTTGGTATAGACCAATTGTACATCGGGGTTGCCAGTACATAAATGTCGTTTTCTTTCAGTTCGTCCACCAATTTGTTGCTCAAAACCAATGCTTTTTGGTTTTCTTCGGTTCTGTTTTCGGGCTTGATGAACGCTGCCGCAATCCAAGGCTCGCCAATGTGCGGAATGATTGCCGTACCGACTTCCCTATGGGTAAATACATCGTCGGGAAACTTCTCTTTCCATTGATTTTCAAATAATTGCGATAGTTTTCGGCTTTGCGATTTTTCGTTTCTTACGCTTGCGTTAAGCATCAATACTTTTTTCATCGGATATCATTTTAAAGTTTGTCCGACAAAATTCAGAAAATGCTAACGGATAAAAATTGATGTAGGTCAAGAGGTTTTGTTTTTCCGGCGGATACGGCTCAGAAATTCGGCAGAAACGCCTAAATATGAAGCGATTAAATATTGAGGAACGGCGGAAGCAATATGCGGATAATGTTCCAAAAAATCATAATAACGGCGTTCGGCATCGAAAATATGACGGTGGATAATCCGTTTTTGCAAAGTTGCCAGATAATTTTCTAAAATAATTCTGAAATAACGTTCCAAAACAGGTAATTGTTGTAATAATTCTTCGAAGTCCGTAACATTGATTTGCAAAACGGTAGAGGTTTGCAAGGCTTGTATGTTGTAAATGGACGGTTTGCGTTTTGAAAAACTGTCCAAATCAGATGCCCACCAATCGTCGGCAGCGAAGAACAAAATTTCTTCATCGCCATTGTCCGCATTGATGCAATATGCCTTAAACAAGCCCGACGATACATAGCTGTCGTATTTGCATACATCGCCATTGCGCAACAGATAGTCGCCTTTTTGGATGGTGGTTTCTTTCCAAAAACGCCGGAAAACAGTGATTTCATTTTCACTCAAACGGACGTGCCGTGCGATGTTCTGCAGTAATTTTTGGTGTGGCATACGGTGTTTTTGCGTAAAGATACTGAAATAAACCGAAGCGGTGTTGGTTGTTAATTAGTTATGGTTTTGTTA
>JAUNTM010000035.1 GCA_030538675.1 Capnocytophaga sp. | reverse complement strand
AATTGCCAAATTTTCAAATTAAAATTCTTACTTTTGCCTTTTATTCTTGAGAAATCGTGGAAAAATACCTATCCTTACTTAACGAAGCCCAACGTGCCCCCGTGTTGCAGAAAGACGGAGCGATGATTGTCATTGCCGGTGCGGGTTCGGGCAAAACCCGTGTGCTGACCTATCGGATTGCTTATTTGATGAGCCAAGGCGTTGACCCGTTCAACATTTTGGCTTTGACATTTACCAACAAAGCGGCTAACGAGATGAAAAAGCGTATCGCCGAAATCGTTGGGGCTTCCGAAGCCAAAAATCTCTGGATGGGAACGTTCCACTCTATTTTTGCCAAACTGCTTCGTTTTGAGGCAGATAAACTTGGCTATCCGTCCAATTTTACCATTTATGACACACAGGATTCGCAACGCCTCATCAGTGCCATCATCAAGGAAATGGGGCTTGATAAGGATATTTACAAATACAAGCAAATCCATTCACGGATTTCATCGTATAAAAATAGCTTAATAACTGTTAAAGCTTATTTTGCCGACCCCGAATTGCAAGAAGCCGATGCGATGGCAAAACGACCACGGCTTGGCGAAATCTACAAAAATTATGTGGACAGATGTTTCAAAGCGGGTGCGATGGATTTTGACGATTTATTGCTGAAGACCAATGAGTTGCTCAACGTTTTTCCCGATGTGCTGGCGAAATACCAAAACCGCTTCCGGTATATTTTGGTTGATGAGTATCAGGATACGAACCACTCGCAATATTTAATTGTAAAAGCACTGTCCGACCGCTTTCAAAATATCTGCGTGGTGGGCGATGATGCCCAAAGTATTTACGCATTTCGGGGAGCGAATATTAACAATATTCTTAATTTCCAGAAGGATTATCAGGGCGTAAACGTCTATCGTTTGGAGCAAAATTACCGTTCGACCAAAAATATCGTAGAGGCAGCCAATTCCATTATCGAACATAACAAAACCCGTCTTGAGAAAGACGTTTGGACAGCCAATGATTCGGGCGAAGCCATCAAAATTCATCGTAGCGTTACCGATGCCGACGAAGGGCGTTTTGTAGCAGGTTCGATTTTTGAAAATAAGATGCAACACCAGCTTCCCAACGGACATTTTGCCGTGTTGTACCGTACCAATTCGCAGTCGCGAGCCATTGAAGATGCGTTGCGAAAACGGGATATTCCGTATCGGATTTACGGCGGATTGTCGTTCTACCAACGCAAAGAAATCAAAGATATGCTTGCGTATTTACGGCTGATTGTCAACCCGAAAGACGAAGAAGCCCTCGTCCGGATTATCAATTTTCCCGCAAGGGGCATCGGGCAATCTACGCTGGACAGGCTCTCGCTTGCCGCCAACCATTACCAGCGGAGTATCTTTGAAGTCATGGAAAATATCGACCGGCTTGCTGCCGATTTGAAAATCAATTCGGGAACAAAACGCAAGTTGTCCGATTTTGTGGTAATGATACAGAATTTCCAATTGATGAACCAGCAGTCGGATGCGTTTTCGCTTGCGGAACATGTTGCCCGAAAAACAGGATTGCTCACCGAATTCAAGAAAGACGGTACGCCCGAAGGCATCACTCGTTTGCAAAATATTGAAGAAATGCTCAACGGTATTCGTGATTTTGTGGAAGGACAGCAAGAGGTTGCCGACAGCACCGGAAGTCTCAGCGAATATCTTGAAGATGTATCACTCGCTACGGATTTGGATAAAGATACCGGCGATGATGACCGCGTAGCATTGATGACGATTCACCTTGCCAAAGGCTTGGAGTTTCCGTATGTGTATATCGTAGGGATGGAAGAAGATTTGTTTCCGTCGGCACTGAGCATCAACACACGTAGCGAACTTGAGGAGGAACGCCGTTTGTTCTACGTTGCCCTTACCCGTGCCGAAAAACAGGCGTATTTGACCTACGCCGAAAACCGTTACCGCTGGGGGAAACTCTCGGATGCCGAACCGAGTCGTTTTATCGAGGAAATAGACGAACGCTATTTGGAATATCTGACGCCGCCTATTTCGAATCCGAATTATCGTTATAAGCCATTGATTAACAGAGATGTATTCGGCGAAGTGGATAAGAGCAAATTGCGTTTGCAGAAACCCGTGAGTTCCGCGCCGCCTACTTCTCACACGCCTACGGAGGAACAATTGCGGAAATTACGCCGCCTCAAACCCGTTGAAAATCCGCCATCATCGGTGTCATCGTCCGAATTGAGTTCTGTTGTCATAGGCGATGTCATATCACACGCTCGTTTTGGCAGAGGGGTTGTTATCAATATCGAGGGGGCAGGCAATGACAAAAAAGCAGAAATCAATTTTGAGGTGGGCGGTATCAAAAAATTGTTGTTACGGTTTGCCAAATTTGCCATAGAGGGTAGGGAATAGCTTTTTTATGAATTTATTTTATTGAAAATCAAGTAATCGCTAAGAGCGTATTCTTGGGTCGAGCCATGTGTACATCAAATCAACAAAAATATTGATGATGACAAAGGAAACCGAAATGACCAGTACACTCCCCATGATGACGGGCAAATCCATAGTGTTGATAGCATCTACCATTTGCTTACCCAATCCGTTCCACCCAAAGATAAACTCAACGAATACCGCCCCGGCCAGCATTCCTGCGAACCACCCCGAAAGTGCCGTTACCACAGGATTGAGGGCGTTGCGTAAAGCGTGCCGGTACACCACTTGGAGCGTAGAAAGACCTTTGGCGTAAGCCGTACGAATATAATCGGTTTGTAATACTTCGAGAAGCGAATTGCGCATAAGTTGCACCACTACCGCCAGCGGACGCACTCCCAAAGCTAATGACGGCAGTATCACATTGGCAAGATGCAGGCTGTACGCTTCGCCATAGTCGTCCCATTCGTACAGATTGCCTGTCATGGGCAGTCCGCTGACTTCGTGTAGCAAATAGCCGACTATCCAAGCCAAGAGAATGGCACTAAAAAATGAAGGGACACTCATTCCTAACGTACTGAAAAACTGTATGCTACGGTCTATCCAAGTATCTTTGTACAAGGCTGACAAAACGCCTAAAACAATCCCTAAAATAGTAGCAATGCAAATAGAAAATCCTGCCAAAACGATCGTGTTCGGAAGTGTTTCAGCAATAATATCGGTTACTTTTTTGCCATTTTTTTGAAATGATTCACGCAAGTAAGGCATTTTGAGAACCATTGTATAATTGCCTACTTTTGCGAGCGACATACCACCGTATTTTTGTTTTTGGTAATGCGTGTAATGTGCTGTTTCTGCGTGATGAAGCGACAATGGCGAAAGGTCGTTGAGATAATAAATGTATTGCTTCCACATCGGTTGGTCAAATGCGTGTTTTTGTTTCAAACGGACTAATTGTTCGCTATTTTCATTTTGGTCGAGCATCATACGGGCAGGGTCGCCCGGCATCACGTTGAACAGAAAAAATACCACCGTAACTACCCCGAAAAGAGTAGCTACTAATTGTCCTATTTTGCCAATAAGAAAGCGTATCATTTATTTTTCAAAGGCTTTTAACAGGCTTTTTCTGCCTATTTTTTGCGAAATAATATCTTTTTGGATATCCCAACCCCGTGCAGGGCTGTATTGTCGTCCGTACCATATCAATTGCAAATGCAATTTGCTCCAAAGTTCTTCGGGAAATGCTTTTTTGGCATCTTTTTCGGTTTGCGTTACGCTTTTTCCGTTGGAAATCCCCCACCGATACATGAGTCTATGTATGTGAGTATCAACAGGAAAAGTGGGAATGCCAAATGCCTGACTCATCACTACGCCTGCCGTCTTGTGTCCTACTGCAGGCAGGGCTTCGAGGGCTTCAAACGATTGGGGTACTTCGCCATCGTGTTGGTCAATCAAGATATGCGAAAGTTCGTAAATACCTTTGGATTTCATAGGTGAAAGTCCTACGGGACGGATAATATCGCGGATTTCATCAACCGTGAGTTTGACCATATCATACGGATTATCAGCACGTTTGAAAAGTAAAGGCGTGATTTGGTTCACTCGTACATCGGTACTTTGTGCAGATAGCAATACGGCAATCAGCAGCGTATAAGGGTCTTTGTGGTCGAGCGGAATAGGAATTTCAGGATACAACGCATCTAAAGTGTCGAGAATGAAGGTTATCTTTTCGGATTTACGCATGTATTTTGTATTTTTGGATGAAAACAATTCAAAATTTGTATGTCAGCGTTTGAATAAACAACAAAAGTAAGGAAAAAATACGATTTATGAGAAATTGCGGCGTCATTTTTTATCTTTCAAAAAAAATTCAGATATTGCACAACGAACTAATTTTTTCACTAAACTCATTTTTTATTTATGAACAAAATTTCATTAGGAATAGTAGCCATAAGCAGCTCTATTATAGTGGGTTGCCATTCAAGCAAACCCACGGCCGGAGTATCTCAAATAGACGATAAAGGCATTAACCACAGTTATATGGACACCGGCGTACGTCCGCAAGATGACTTTTTCAGCTACGTGAACGGCAATTGGTACAAAACTACCGAAATACCTTCGGACAAAGCCAGTTGGGGAGCTTTCAACGAACTCCGGGAAATGACTGACGATGCTTCTTTGGGCATTCTCCACAATCTGCGGAATGAAACCTACGAAAAGGGTAGCGAAGGGCAAAAAATACAAGATTTGTATGCTGTATTTACCGATTGGGAAAGTCGTAACAAATTGGGGATTATGCCTTTGCAAGCTGATATTGATGAAATAAATCGCATTCAAAACCTAACCGGATTGCACCAATATCTTACCAAAGTAACGCCCGAGCGAGGCAATGCATTCTACGCATGGAATGTAGGGCCTGATATGAAAAACTCCACAACGAATGCCGTTTACCTAAGCAGTCCGTCATTGGGATTAGGGCGTGATTATTATCAAAAAGTGAACGAAGCCAACACCCAAACGCTCGAAAAATATACAGAATATATTGCCGGTTTGCTTCAAGCCATCCAGTATCCCGATGCTACAATCGCTGCCAAACAAATTGTAGATTTTGAAAAAGCAATGGCCAAAACGCTCCTTACTTTGGAAGAAAACCGTAATGCCAACCTGCGATACAATCCCAAAAATATGGATGAGTTATCGCAATTGACCACTGCGGCCAACCTCCCGGAATACCTTCAAACATTAGGGGTCAATACCGACAAAGTCATCATCGGTGAAATAAACTATTATACGCAGCTCGAACAATTCATCAATGAACAAAATCTTCCGCTTATAAAAGCGTATCTGACGTTTCATCTCACCAACAGAAAAGCCGACCAATTGAACCAACAACTGAATGACCTGAAATTTGATTTTTACGCCAAATATTTGCAAGGACAAAAAGAACAACGTCCTATGGACAAACAAGGGCTCCAACTCATCAACAGCGTGTTGGGGGAAGCGTTTGGCAAACTGTATGTAGAAAAATATTTTCCTGCCGAAGCCAAATCTCAGATGCAAACGTACATCAGTTATCTGAAAAAAGCATTTGACCTACGCATCAGCCAGCTCGATTGGATGTCGGACGAAACGAAAGTAAAAGCACGCGAGAAACTATCAAAATTCGGCGTAAAAATAGCCTATCCCGACAAATGGCGCGATTATACGGCTTTGCAAATCAAAAGTGCCTCCGATGGCGGAAGTTTGTACTCCAACCTTCAAGAAGTAACCCGGTGGCATTACCAGCGAAACTTGGATAAAGTAGGCAAGCCTGTGGACAAATCCGAATGGGGAATGTCGCCCCAAACGGTTAATGCGTATTACAGCGGTACGAATAACGAAATCGTATTTCCGGCCGCCATATTGCAACCGCCTTTCTTTAACTTCGAAGCCGACCCTGCGGTCAATTTTGGTGGAATTGGAGCGGTCATCGGGCATGAGATATCGCACGGATTTGACGATTCGGGGTCGCGATTTGACGGTGATGGCAATCTTAATAATTGGTGGACAGATGCCGACCGCAAGAATTTTGACGAAAAAGTAGGGCGGCTCGCTGCCCAATTCGACCAATACGAACCTGTAAAAGGAAGTTTTATCAACGGAAAATTTACAAGTGGCGAAAATATTGGCGACCTCGGCGGGGTGGCAGTGGCTTTTGAAGCCTTGCAAATGTATCTTAACGACCATCCGTCAAATGAAGAAATTAACGGTTTTACGCAAGAACAGCGCTTCTTCATGAGTTGGGCTACCGTATGGCGGACTAAATCCACAGAGCAATATTTGCAAAATCAAATCAAAACCGACCCACATTCTCCCGGATATTACCGGGCTTTTGCTCCGTTGCTCAATATTGATGCTTTTCACGAAGCTTTCCAAACCCAACCGGGCGATAAAATGTACAAAGCTCCCAGCGAGCGGATAAATATCTGGTAAACAGATGTTTAAAATAACGTGAGGTTGATGTAAGAAAACAGTGTAAATCAATGCGTTAAGAAAAAGCTCAATGGTATCTGAGTGGCTCCCCTCTCCTTTGGAAATCGAAGATTCATCGAAACCAAAATCTAAACTAATAAAAATGAGATATAGGGGCTGGGGGTGAGGGCTTTCAAGAAAGTAAGATGCTGTTATTCAGCAACTTATTGCATAGAACTCACGTTAAAACACAAAAAAAGAGGATAAAATTCTGATTTTTATCCTCTTTTTTTATAACAAATTTTTCTAACTATTCGTATCTTCCCATTCGGGAGACGGCAAGTTTGTTTACATTTCTTGTTGTAGCAGCTCAAGTAATTGAGCGGTATGCTCTTTGGTTTTCACTTTGTCAATCCGATGCGTGATTTGGTGTTCTTCATTCAAAACAAACGTCATTCGGTGAATGCCGTCATATTCTCTACCCATAAATTTCTTGGGTCCCCACACCCCAAAAATAGTGAGGACCGTATGGTCTTCATCGGCGATAAGGCGAAAAGGTAAATCATTTTTTTGAGCAAACCCCAATTGTTTTTTGGCATTATCGGCACTGACTCCGAGGAGTTCGTATCCCAATTTTCGCAACGCCTGGTAGCCATCGCGCAAGCTGCAGGCTTCGGCAGTACATCCGGGCGTACTTGCTTTCGGATAAAAAAAGAAAATCAGCTTTTTTCCTTTGTAATCCGAGAGGTTTATAGGATTTTCATTTTGGTCTTTGGCTGTAAAATCAGGCACGAAATCGCCTATTTGCAGTGTGTTCATCATTATTTTTATTTTTGAGGGAAAAGAAAAAACAGGCGTTTTTCTGTAAAGATTATTGCGTTTCCAAAGTAATATGGAGTGTTATTTCATCTTTTACTTTGAGAAGACCACCCATCTTGCGGGGCGTCGGTAATTCCAAATCGGTAAAACTGATGACGACTTCTCCAGAGAGCGTTTTGTTGTTTTTTTTCACTATGAAATTGCTGAAAAACAGTTCTTTGCCTACGATATTGAGATGTACTTTACAACGGTACCCGTTTGGATGCGGTACCCAATCGGATAAGATGATAGAAGTGATAGGGTAGGTGTCCGCTTTGAGTGTTTTCTGGAAATCAGTATTCAAAATGAAATTACCACATTTGAATGCTTTAATAGGAATTGCGTATTCGGCTCGTGATAATTTTCCGGATGATTGAAAAAAAAGCGTATCCTTAGTTTGTAATTGGTATTCGCAATTGAAATCGCCGAATGAAGTGGAAACATCCACCGAGAAACTTCGTTTCTCTACCACGATATATTCTTGCGGACTTTTACTCGCGGTAAAAATAACGACCAATAACAGACTAAGGATACGTAACATTTTGATTAGTAAACAGTTAAATTTCTTAGAATGCGATAACTGCTTCGGCTACAAAACCGCTGAATTTAGCTCCGCCAAGACGGTCAGCCGTTGGGAAATCTTTGTATTTTTGGTTTACATACTCCAATTTTACCAACATATTTTTGGTCATAAACCAGCCTGCACCCAAGTTGAAACGGTTGATTTTCACATCTTCACCGGTTACGATTTCACCACTTACCGTATTATAACGTCCTCCTACATAGAAGTTTTCATTTTGCCCGAAACGGTATAGTAATTCGCTGCCCAGTTGCGTGAAGTTGCGAGTGTCAGCATTTGCAGTAGCTCTTCCAGATACGGTTTCGATAAGACCGAAGAACTCCAAACCTTTGTATTTCACGAACGGATTGATCATGAAAGCCGTCATTTGGTTGTTAAATGCAGGGTTGTAACGTCCTGACGTGTAGTTTCCGCTCGACGTAGCTCCTTCTGCTTCCGTTACGAAATAATAACGGGAACCGGCACGGTCGGCACCATACAGATAAGCCCGTGTAGTTTGTGCGGTGTGGTACATTGAGCCTGTCAAACGCACACGCAAATCTTCGTTGATTTGTTTGTCATAGCCAAGTTTCAAGAGCGTTGAAGGGCTTGTTCCTCCGCTGGCAGTTTGGTTCAATCGACCGTTGGTAACGCCCACCATACCGATAAATCCGTTACGGCGGTAGTATACTTCAGCACCAACTTCGGTAGTAAACGCATCCATAATATAGTTGCCTACAAACGGGTTGTAAAGAGCTTGGGCATTGTCGCTACGGCGGAAATGGGCATCACCGTAGTTGTTCTCCATGTGACCTATCTTGATGGTTACATACTGCATCAAATCAGCCAAAAAGTCTTTTTTAATGAAATCGAGCTTGTCGATGGTGATGTAGCCTCCTTTTACGTAAGGCTCCGGATGGTGGCGTGATGACAAATACGTTCTCAAATTAAGGTTTACGCCGTCATACAATTTTACGTCAATATCAAGGTTCGCAGTAGCTAAGTTGAAATTGTTTCCTATATCGTAAAGCGCAACGTTGCCATTATTTTCGTGTTGCAACGCTTGGAATTGAAGCGCGAACGCACCACCGATTTTTACTTTTACATCGTTATTAGTTGAAGTCGTGTCTTTCGGAGCTTCAAAAACATTCACGCCGTTTTTGTCCGCCGGGCGATAATTTTTCAAAAAATCTTGTGCTTGAGTTGTAGCGGTTATCCCCAATAGGGCAACCATGCTGATGAAAATCTTTTTCATACGATTGTTGATTAGTGTTATAGGTTAGATTATTTAAAATTTACATTGAAATGGATGGCAACCGCATCGCCGGTTTTGATAGTTCCCATCATGGCTTTGGGCGGTTCGATACCGAAGTCGGTCAGCTTAAACGAATGGCTTCCGCTTAGTGCGTATCCTCCCGAAGCGTTGGTTTCTTTCGCTTGCAGACTCACCGATTTGCTCGTTCCTGCGATGGTCAGCGTACCTGTAAGCGTCCATGTATCTCCTGATTTGGAAGCACTTTTCAAAACGTATTTGATAGTTTTGTTTTTGTCGGTTTTGAGGGCTTCGTACGCTTTTTTGTCCATCCCGTTTTTACCACTTTTGATGCTTTCTGCCTGCATGGTTATCGTAAGGGCGTTGATTGCGGTAAGCGCAGTTCCTTCCGCAGTAGCTTGTAATTCTCCTGTAGCTTGGTTGGAAGTCATCTCCCAATCGTGAAGCGATGAGGTACCGCTCACTTTGAGTTCGGGATTGGATTGGAGTTTGAAAGTGGCTTGGGCAAGGGCAAAATTTCCTGTAAGCACAAGCAGTCCTACTAATAGTTTGATTTTTGAACACATAGTGATTATTTTAAGTTATTTCTAATTAAGGGTTAAATATCTTTTTATATTCTGAATGCAAATGTACGACAATAATCATAATTGAAAAGTAAAAATATTTCATTATTAACAATTATTTGTACTTGTTTTGATTATTTCTATTCTTATAGCTTTAATTTATTGAATACTATCTATTTTTAGAAATTAGTTAATGATTTGATATAACGTCAATTGTTTTAATGAGTATAAATTAAAAATATTTATTATATAATGTGTGTGGCTGTATATTTTTGTAAAAACATTAGGTGTCATACTATAGTACAATATGAAAAAAATGAAATATTGATTGTTTTCGTGTCAAAAAATACTTTATTGTCTGTTTTGAAGTTTTTTATTGTCTGCTGGATGAAAAAAAATGCCAATAACTGTAATTGTTTTAAAATAAATCAATAGTGGACTCGACAAATCTTACCAACTTTTGTATCGAACGTGCATCAAAAAAGACTGCCTGAAAAAGCTAAAGTTTAGGTCTTTAACTCTTCAGGCAGTCTTAGCGTTAACGGATTGATTAATAGCTATAAAGGATGCCGAAAGTACATTTTTTAGCTTATTTCACGCCACTCATCAGTTTTTTCAATACAGGATTGAGGATGATAACGAGTAATCCCGCTGCTGCAGGAATGATGGTGAATAAGAAAAAGAAATGACTCAGCGAATAGCTTTCTTTGATGGTTTGAACCTGTCCGCCGAGCAAAGCCGCCGTTTTTTGGGCGATTGCTATCGCCAGATACCACATTCCGTACATAAACGCAAGCATCCGGATAGGCACAAGTTTGGATACATACGAAAGCCCCACGGGAGATATGAAAAGCTCGCCCAAAGTGTGAAAAAGATAGGTCAACACCAAGAAAACCATGGATATTTTTACGCCTTCGCTAATGCCGGCCGAACCTATCGCAAGGATGAGAAACCCGATAGCGACCAAAATGAGCCCGAAACCGTATTTGAAGGCTGCAGAAGGATTGTATTTGGAATCCCACAACTTCGATACCGTAGAGGCTAAAGCAATGATAAAGAACGAATTGAGTATCGAAAACCAAGATACTTTAATAGCTGATGCTTCCGCGGCATATTCCCTGTAAAGCATCCATATCGCGATGCACCAGATCAATATAAAACAAGTGAAAAGGATGACGTTGGACAGTGCTATCTTTTTCCATGTTACGATGGCCAATTTGATGAGTACATACGAGATAATAACCAATGGTAATATAGTGAGTAAGGTATTGACGATATTGAAAATCAACAAACCATTGCCAGTGAGTTCGCGGTCGATATAATCACGAGCAACCAATACAAGCGAGGTAGCTCCTTGCTCAAAACTCATGAAGAAAAATATCATGAAAAATGCCAATAAGATTACACCAAACATTCGGTTTCTCACTATGGTATCATACCGGTTTATTCTTGATATTATCAAATACAAAAACAAAAATAAGGCGATGAGAATCATAATGTATTGTCCTCGCAGCCAGGAAGTGTCCATAAAAGCAAAAACATCAATGACTTCATTTTTCGAGAGGGGGTCGTTGAACGCATATATCAGTCCCACCACGCCTACGATTGTCATCAGAATATAATCAAGTGTAGTAAACGGATTGCGCTTGTCCGTATCGGCAGATGCATGGGTTGTAACATCGTGGGCAATTTGTTTTTTGGGCGCTCCGAGTTCGCCCATCAGCGGTCTTGCAAGAGCGAATTGCAATGTGCCAAGCAACATAAAAATTCCCGCCAGACCGAAGCCCCAATGCCACCCGATCGACTCCGCAATGTAGCCGCAGAGCATCATCCCGAAGAACGCTCCCGCATTCACGCCCATGTAAAAAATCGTAAATGCACCGTCTTTCTTTTCAGGAAGGAATTTGTACATTTCTCCCAAAATAGCAGGCATATTGGGTTTGAAAAATCCTGTACCCAACACCAACAGTCCCAACCCAACGAAGAATGTAGGAACTGTATCAAAACCCATGGCAGCATGCCCCAGCGTCATAATGATAGCTCCGATGATAATCGCCCAGCGAGAACCAATATATCTGTCGGCAATAATACCCCCGAAAATCGGTGTGATGTAGAGCAACATCGCATACGTACCGTATAACGCCCCTGCCTGCTCGGGAGTCCAGCCCCAGCCCGACATCGGGTCGCCAAAAAGGACTTTCGCTGTTAGAAATTGAATAAGTAAAATCCGCATCCCGTAGAACGAAAATCGTTCCCACATTTCTGTGAAAAATAATACGAATAGTCCGGCAGGATGCCCCAATACTTTTGATTTGAAGAAGTCGGGTTGAACTGAAGTAGTCATGAGTGTATAATGCTATAAAAAAGTTATTGAATGATTGTTTAATTCTTTTTATTACGATGTGTTGCCTTATTTCTCTACCGGTTTGATGACAAACCGGTTGTACAATACCAGCGAAACGACCGACACAATCCCGATGGAGAACACCACCATCCACAGCTTGTTGGGCTGGTAGGTGTCCCACAGCATTTGGGTCATATCCCAGTGCGGCATTCCTAATTTTTGTTCCGCCAATGCGAAATATTCGCTTTTCGAGAAAGGCGTGTGTACGGCGGAAACATCTATTCCGTTTTCGGCAGCGTATGATGAAAATCGCTGTCCGATTGTGGCATAATCGAGATTTTTATCTTTTAATCGGAACAGATTTTCAAAATCGGAAATACTCATTCCCAAGGCTTTAGAACCTTGTTCGATAAATTGTTCCTTACTGACGACTTCGGGCATCGCGATGTTGCGTTTGCTTAGTTCGGTTTGCAAAAGCGAGAGTTTGTCCGACCATTTTTGGTATAAATTGCCCGAAATAAATCCGGTTAAGAAATTACCTGCCGCCACGGGAAGGAAATACGTTCCTTGGTACAAACCTTCTTTGCCTTTGGGCGTAATCAGTGCAATAAACGATGACAGCGTAGGGCTCGACATCATTTCTCCGATAGCAAAAATAACCGTTCCGATGATGGTAAACCACACATTATGCGTGTAAAACGTAAGCCCGACCCCGATAGAAGCGATAACCGCACCGCGTATCATAGCGGTCAAGTGTTTTATTTTTGTAACAAAATACGAAATAAACACTTGTAAAATAACAATCATCAGGGCGTCGAGATTGGTAAACCATTCGGGTTTTACTTGTCCGTCTTGCGTCATCACCTTCGCCATAAACGGCAAATGTTCGTTGATAATGTTGCTCACCGCATTGGTATTTACCCAATCTTCAATGAAATTCGGAAGCGTGTAGAACAACTGGTTGAACATCGTCCAGAAACCAATCATCAGTATCAACAAAATAAGTAACCGCTTGTCAGCCAATGCTTTGATGATATTCATAAACGAATCCGTCAAGGCTTTTCCCAACGATTCTTTGGGGCGTTCTACTTTGGGTTCTTTGTAAAAAAACAACAATACGAGCAGGTTAATCCCGATAACGACCGCTGCCTGCACGAAAATGATTTTCCAACCGAACTCCGTCCGCAGGTATGATGACATCGCCGGTCCGAGAAAACCGCCCACATTGACCATCATATAGAAAATTCCAAAACCCATCGTTCCGGTACTTTCGTCGGTGTTGCGAGCTACGATTGCCGAAGCTACGGGTTTGAAGAATGCCGCCCCGACCGCCACCAACAGGAATATCATATACATACTCCAATACGTATTGACTTCGCCCATCATATAATACCCGAAAATCATAATGGCGTAAGCGATGGTAAGCGACAGTTTATACCCGATACGGTCGGCTATCACGCCGAAAAATACGGGCAGAAGATACAAAATGGCGGTAACGTTTGCCATAATGCTTCCTTTTTGGATATGGTTGAAACCGAGTGCACCTTCATCGGTTGAGCCAACGAGGTAAAGCCCGAAAAGGGCAAAAATCCCGTACCAAGCCCAACGCTCCATAAGTTCCATAAAACTCGCAATCCAGAAGGTTTTGTTAAACGAACGGACAGATTGCAGAAATGATTTGTTTTGTGCTGACATAGAATATATTGTGAAAAAAGAAAGCACCAGATATGCCGTAACACATCCGGTACTATTCATTATTTATAGTATTGCATATTGCAATAAAATTGTATTAACTACTTGATACCGTGCATCCAGCGAGAGATGATGGGGCCTAACAGGAACAACATCACACCGCAACCGGCAGCGATAAATCCGAGCGTGGTAAATACCGACAACCCTTTGTTAAGCGATTCGCCTTTGATAACGTTGGCAACCGCTACGCCGGGTGTATTAGCAACCAACGATTCGTAATCGGCAACCGATTTCACTTCGGTATTCACTTCCTTGCCTTTCTCCGAAAGGAAATAGGCCTTGGCGGAATTAATCATTTTCTCTTTTTTCGCTCCACTGTAATTTTCGGCATCGGTAAGTACGTCTTCGATAACTACTTCCGAGCGGGCATATTGTTTGGACGGATTGATGCTGTTCAGTTTATGGATGAAAGCATCGGAAACCAACACGGATTCCAATGATTTTTTGTCGAGTTCGTCTATGAAATTTTTCTCCAACAACACCGATTTCAAATCGCCGTTAAGGTCAGAATTTTTAAATGCCTCACTTTCTACAATCGTTTTTTCGTTGACAGTGGTCAGTTTGGCGATGTGTTTTCCACCTTGGTGGGCGATGGACGATGACAAGAACCATATCCCCATCATAAATGCCACCATGTGCTTGGGTGATAATTTCGTTACCAGCGAAAGTCCTACAGGCGACAGCGTAAGTTCGCCCAGCGTATGGAGCAAGTAAAGCGTAATCATAAAGATAGCAGGCACCATACCGTATTTGGCATAACCGCCACCAAACTTCAACACCAAAAATCCTGCTCCCAAAAGCAGCAGCCCCACACCGAATTTGTACGGTGCGGCAGGTTCTTTATCCATATTGGAGAGCTTTATCCATATCCAAGAGAAGATGGGGGCAAAGAACATGATGAACAACGGATTGAACGACTGGAAGAAAGTCGTTTTGATATCAAAACCGAAAATGGTACGGTCGACGTTACGGGCGGTAAACAGGTTCAGTGCCGAGCCTGCCAACTCAAAGAACGTCCAGAATATCGTGGTAAACAATAATAGGATAACTACCACCCAGATACGCTGCTTCGCAATCAGTTCCATACTGCCCGCTTGGTAGAGCAAATACCCGATAATGGCTACCGCAAGCACGGCAAGCATCATATCGACAATATCGTTATTGATGATAAGCACCCACGAAAGTGCGACCATTACCAGGATAGCCGCATACGGGAGAATGCTGTTGGGAACGGCTTTCACGATGTTTTTAACCGGTTTTTCATCCGGCGCAAGCCCTACGCTTTCAAATACGCCTTTTTTATTACCCCACAAGAACACGATATATCCGAAAAGCATACCGATACCGGCAGCGAGGAAACCGTACTGCCAACCTTCATTTTCCCCGATAGCCCCACAGGTAAGCGGTGCGAGAAAAGCTCCCATATTGATACCCATATAGAACAATGTAAACGCTCCGTCACGACGCTTATCGCCATCGGCATAAAAACGCCCGACCATTGAGGAAATGTTCGGTTTGAAGAAACCATTCCCCACCACGAGCAATGCCAATCCGATGAAGAACGTGTATTGGTTGTTCATAAATAACGTAAACTGACCAAGTGCCATTAATATCGCCCCAAGGGCAATCGCTTTGCGGAAGCCCATCAACTTATCGGCAAAATAACCGCCGATGATAGGCGTAAGGTATACCAAAGCACCGTACGCACCGTAGATACCGTAGGCTTTGGCATCGTCAAACTCAAATCCGCCGTCAACAAGGTTGGCAGTCATATAAAGAATGAGCAACGCCCGCATACCGTAGTAACTGAAGCGTTCCCAAAGTTCGACCATAAATAACGTAAATAAAGCTTTGGGATGCACTTTGCGGTTCGAGAAAATCACGAAACCAACCCACAGGAACACAGCAACCCACGCTATGAGCATAAATTTGTAATCGGGATTAAGCATAATCTAATCGTTTTGTTTAATTAATAATAGTTATATATCTGTTTGTTATAATTTTTCTACAATAAAATCGGTCATTTTTTGGAATAATTGCATTCGGGTATAACCGCCGTAAATGCCGTGGTTTTTGTCGGGATAGAT
Source organism: Capnocytophaga sp. (assembly GCA_030538675.1). Lineage (GTDB taxonomy): Bacteria > Bacteroidota > Bacteroidia > Flavobacteriales > Flavobacteriaceae > Capnocytophaga. Next base: position 8,504 of record JAUNTM010000035.1, on the reverse strand, counting down.
TGCCCAGTCAAAATTCTTGTTTTTATGTATAAGGCTGTTTATCAATACCATAGCGTTTTGTACATGGACGTTGTCATCGGCAGTCCCGTGGATGATCAGATAATTTCCTTTTAAATTCCCTGCGTGCGTTATGGGCGAATTATCATCGTAGCCCGAAGCATTTTCTTGCGGTGTCCGCATATAGCGTTCGGTGTAAACGGTGTCGTAAAACCGCCAATTGGTAACGGGAGCAACGGCAATCGCAGTTTTGAATACGTCACTGCCTTGCAGAATGCAGTTGGACGACATAAATCCGCCGTAACTCCAGCCCCAAATCCCGATGCGGCCGGCATCAATATAATCGTATTTTCCAAAAAATTCCGCTGCCGCAATTTGGTCTTCCGTTTCGTATTTTCCTAATTGGAGATACGTGCTTTTTTTGAACGCAACGCCTTTGTACCCCGTGCCACGTCCGTCCACGCACGCCACGACATAGCCAAGCTGTGTCAAATAAAAATGCCAATAATCATTCGCGTTGTTCCACGAATTGCTTACTTCTTGCGAGCCGGGACCCGAATATTGGTACATCAAAAGCGGATATTTTTTCGATGGGTCAAAGTCGGCTGGTTTCAGCAGATAGGCGTTGAGTTTATCGCCGTTATTGTTGGTGATTTCTAAAAATTCTTTCTTCGGAAGCTGGTATTTTGCCAATCTGTCTTCAAGGTCTTTGCTGTCGGCGATGTTTTTCAGAAGACTGCCGTTTTTGCTGCTCCGGAGCGTAAATACATTCGGCTTTTCGGCACTCGAAAAATGGTGGATAAACACCGAATAATCCGTGCTGAAAGTAGCTTTGTTCGTACCGCTTTCGGTGGCGAGCGTTTTTTTGTTTTTCCCGTCGAGGCGGATGCTGTAAATGCTTCGGTTGAGCGAGCCGTTTTCCGTCGATTGGTAGAAAACCGTCCGGCTTTTCGGGTCATATCCGTAGAAATTCGTTACTTCCCAACTGCCTTGCGTTACGCTGTTTTTCAGCTTTCCGTCTTTCGTATAATAATATAGGTGTTTGTGTCCGCTGCGTTCGGAAGCCCAGAGGAAACTGTTGTCGGGCAGAAATCTCAAATCATCGTTCACATCCACATACGTATTTTCGTTTTCTTCGAGAAGCGTTTTCGTTTTTTTGGAAACGGCATCAACGGCAATCAATTTTAGTTCGTTTTGCCGGCGGTTGAGCGTCCGCACGCTGAGAACGTTCGCATCGTTTGTCCATTTAATTCGGGGAATGTAATAGGCGTTTAGTGGAATTTCTGTATTTTGCTGATTTCCAACTTCATACAGATGAAGCGTTACTTTTGAGTTGGGTTCGCCTGCCTTCGGATATTTGAAAACTTCCTGCTTCGGGTACAGTCCGTTGCCGTACACGTCCATCGAAAATTCGGGAACTTCGGTTTCGTCAAAACGGATATACGCCAAAAAAGTACCGTTATTGTTCCATTCAAAGGCTCTGACGATGCCGAATTCTTCTTCATACACCCAATCGGCAAGCCCGTTGATGATGCTGTTTTTCTTACCGTCAAACGTTACGGCAGTTTCTTTTTTAGTCGAAAAATCGTATATAACAATGTTGTTATCAGCTATATACGCTATTTTAGAACTGTCGGGCGAAAGTTTGGGCGATTGTATCCGCTTGTCGGAAATTTTTTCCAACGTATTGGATTTCAAATCGTAAAGATAAAAATCGGCAATGGTGGAACGGCGGTAGATGTCGGTTCCGTTGGTTTCTATCAATATTTTGGTTTCGTCATCGCTGAACCAATAATTGTCGATGCCTTCCAAAAGTTGCGGAAAATCGGCGGTGGTAATGAGCGTTTTTATTTTTTCCAGCGAAGAAAAATCATACAGCACGATTTGGTGTCCGTCGCGACGATTTCCTTCCAAAACGGTGTATTGGTTCGTTTTTTTCAGTGCCGTCAAATTACTCATCCGGTGCGGTTGGAATGTACCGTACACCCAGATGTCTTCGAGCGTAATTTGTTTTTGCTGTGCCGTTAACGGTATCTGCAAAATACTGACAAACAATGTGATAACAATTTTTAAACGGATCATTTTCTAAATAATGATTAAAATAAAACGCACAATGATAATAATTTTTTAACTCATAGATAAATTTTTTTAGTTAAAAAACATCTTTATTTTCACAACTGACTGAATGTCAGATTGTTAATTGTTGCGATATAAATTTCATTAGTAGAAGCAAAATATGTTTTAAGCGAATGCCGTGCTGGGTATCTGGTTGATTGGCATTTTTTTTTACTTTTGCAGATATTAAATTTATTATCGGAATGAACAAAGAAAACGCTATAAAAATATTCGGACAAAAGCAAGTCCGTACGCATTGGGACAGTGAACAGGAAAAATGGTATTTTTCAGTCGTGGACGTGATTGAAGTTTTGACTGACAGCATCGACCCTCAGGCGTATTGGCGAAAACTAAAGCAACGACTCAGAGAAGAAGGAAATGAAACCGTGACAAATCTTCACGGTTTGAAAATGCAAGCTCCGGACGGGAAAATGAGAATGACCGATGTTGCTGATAATGAGTAGCTTTTCCGCTTAATTCAATCCATTCCGTCGCCCAAAGCCGAACCATTCAAACTATGGTTGGCACAGGTGGCGTCCGAGCGTTTGGACGAAATGCAAGACCCCGAACTCTCTATTGATAGGGCATTGGAACAATATCTCAAATTGGGCTATTCCGAAAATTGGATTAACCAACGCTTGAAAAGCATCGAAATTCGTAAAGAACTCACAAACGAATGGAAAAAACGGGGAATAAAAGAAAACGTACAGTTTGCCACTTTGACTGACATCATCACAAAAGCGTGGTCGGGTAATACAACCAAAGAATATAAAATCCTCAAAGGATTGAAAAAGGAAAATCTTCGGGATAATGTGACAAATACCGAACTGATTATGAATATGTTAGCAGAGGCTTCCACTAAAGATATTTCGGAAGCAGAAAATCCTGATACTTTTGGAGAAAGTGCAAATGTAGCCCAACGAGGTGGCAAAATTGCAGGCGATGCCCGAAAAGCATTGGAAACGCAAATAGGTAAAAAAGTGGTTACTTCTTTGAATGCAAAAACGGTTTTGAAAGCAGAAAACCCAAAACAAATTGACCAACAAAACGAATAAAAAACAGCTTTAATCCTCAATTTTTCCAAAGCATTCTAAACCCAAATCCACTCGTATTTTTTACAGGCGAAAACGAGTAGCAAGTTATAATGGACAGGATTTTTCGGTTGCTTTGTGAGCAAGCGGATGAACCCCACTTTCAACTCTCCACTTTCAACTTTCAACTAAAAAAACTTCACAATGCCGTATTAGGTCGGTTGATGTCAATGACTTCAAGAATGCCGTAATCATCGAATTTGTCGAGTAGGGCTTCTACGCCGAGATTGAGTTTGAGTTCCATTTCCTCCTTATATAAAGGTATCATCGCATAGAAATTGATGATGTTTCCGTCGGAAGTTTCCATTTGCAGAAAATCCTCATCAAAAGTAACAAACGGCGGCATTACCATCATACACCCGAAATTGGTATTGGCAATCGGGTCGGCATTTTCGCCATTGGGGAGCGTGTGTCCGTACGCCAACCACGATTTGTATTGGTGCGGCAATCGGGCAAGCATTTTCAAGAAATAAACCGGCCAATAATTGTTCTCATTTTCAAAGGCTTCCTCACTGATTTCCCAATGGGCAGGCAATATCACCATCATTTCGCCGTACATATATTGCCTAGGATTTTCGAGCCCGGCAGGCAAGTGCATCGGCATATCGCTCATGCCCGAGGTAACGAGAATGTTATACGGGAAGGCTTCATTAGGCTTTATCCAATGTACGTCGATGTGGACGTATTCGGATAATATTTCGTGAAAAACGCTCTCGACAGGCCCGATGTGCTTTTCGAGATGCCGGGTAATTTCTTCCAAATAAACCGCTTCATTTTCAGGAGTGCGAAAGCCTTCCTCTTCATGGGTTTCGTAACGGTATATAGCCGATCCGCCTTCGGAAAACTCGTCGGGTTCGGGCGCAAATCCGTCATCAGGGTAAACCAAGTCGGTGATGGTCATCGCTTCGCTATCGTACATAATGATGTCGTCGGCGAGTGCACGGCAAATCTCGTCAATCCATAAAGGAAATGATACATCTTCCACAAAAATATCATAATATTCAAGACTGCCACTTGGCAATACACAAATCACTTGCGATACCGAACCGCCATGATTCGGTGCGAGGTCAATACAGGTATAGGCATTTTCCGAAACAAAAAAAGGAATCCATTTATGATGATACAGTGTGTTCATAACTTCCTCTTTGGACGTAAAATCTTTTCGGATATTCGCCCAATCGCTACCGAATAGCTCTTCCAAATCCATTTTCCACAGGGTAATGAAATGGTCGATTTCTTCCAGCGATAATAAGCGTTGTTCGTCGATGAAAGCATGTCCGTTATCAGGATTTTGCCCATTGTGCTTGAGGTACAGCTCTTTAAACATTTCGGGCAACGTTATTTGATGTTTATTTTCAAAGGCTTGAATAGCCTCAGGGGCTGCTGGCGGATTGAACGATTGTACAACGGGTTCGGCTTTTTCGGACAGGTAGTAGAAAAGTTTGTGTATCATGAGAATAGAATTTCGTATTTTGAAATAGTTGTATTTTTAAGGTTTAAAACATCCAAGAAATCCGTGAATGACATCACAAATATAAGATTTTATTTTCACAAACGAAATGTGCGAAAGGGAAGATTTTAAAAAGTAATAGTTAGAGGTAGTTTGTTTAATGAAAAGTAAGAATTTATTGTATTTATTTTATGAAAGTGAGCGAGATTATTTAATTTTTCAAAACAGTTAAATTATTGATAAATAGATGGTGAAACTATGATTTTGTCAGGTATCGTGCTATATTTGCATAAAATTAAATCTCAAAAAATGAAAAAAAGCATTGTTATTTTATTCGGATTTTTTGCGTTGGTAAGTTGTAACCAAGGACAAAAAAAAGCCCAAGAAGCCCAAGAAGTTATAGAAGAAATAATAGTAGGCAACGATGAAGACGAGCACGGCTGCAAGCCTTCAACTGGCGAAACATGGTCGGAAGTGAAGCATGCTTGCGTGCGGATTTTTGATGAAGGAACTCGCTTAAATCCTATTTCTCAAGACGATACGGCTGTCATCAGTGCGTTTGTATTATTCAATGACGACAAATCGGCCGCTGAGATTTTTGTAGCAGGCGATGACTCTAAAGTAATAGACAAAACAGCTGAAAATATCTATCAGGCTGACCAATACCGCTACGATGATAAAGATGGTATTCTTTACATAAATGAGGTAGCCGTTTATAAAAAATAATTTTTCAGCCAGATATTTTTAGATAATTCGGAAATGAAATTGATTTTTTATCAGAAAATCAATACACTAAAGATTCATTTCCGAATTATTTGATTTTTTTTGTGATGCAACGGGAAAATTATCTTATTGTCAAATCTTCTTTATAGCGCGAATTATTTCAAAGATAATGTTTACTTTTGGCACGTAACTTTATTTTTGAAAACATGAAACGTATTTTTCTATCATTTTTATGGGTGTTTGTGGTGTTCATTAATGCCAATGCACAAAAAAAACAACAAGTAGAGCAACCTTTTGAACGTCCGAAACTTGTGGTTGGGATTGTGGTTGACCAAATGAGAAACGATTATTTGTTCCGTTTTTGGGACAGATACAGCGACGGCGGATTCAAACGCATTATCGGCGAAGGCTTCACTTGTAAGAACAATCATTTTAATTATGTACCGACCTATACAGGCCCCGGGCATTCGTCTGTTTACGCAGGCACAACACCTATTGTACACGGTATCATCGCCAATAATTGGTACGACAAGAATCTTAAAAAATCAGTGTATTGTGCTCAAGATGATGAGGTTAGCTCAGTAGGGACAACTCACAAAGCAGGCAAAATGTCGCCCCGGCGGCTCAAAACAACCACCATTGGCGACCAGCTCAAACTCGCAACCCAATCGCGAAGCAAAGTCATCGGCGTAGCGCTCAAAGACCGTTCGTCTATACTTCCGGGCGGGCATACCGCTGATGCCGCATATTGGTTTCACGGCAAAAACGAAGGGATATGGATCTCGAGTTCGTATTATATGGAGAAACTTCCGAAATGGGTGGACGATTTCAACCAATCGAGAAGCATAGACCAATACAAAAAACCATGGACAACACTCTATGATATAGCGACTTACACACAAAGCGGAAGCGATATAAACGATTTTGAAGGAAAATTCAAAGGCGAAACCAACAGCGGTTTCCCTCACGAATTGGACAAGCTTTGGGAAGCCAATGGCGGGTACGACATTTTACGCCCCACACCTTACGGAAGCAGCCTGACCACCGATTTTGCGATTGCGGCATTGCACGGCGAAAACCTTGGCGGACAAAAAGATACCGACCTGCTTGCGATTAGTTATTCAAGTCCCGATTATACAGGACACATGTACGGAGTTAATTCTAAAGAAATAGAAGATACATACCTACGCCTCGACCTTGACCTCAAACGTCTGCTCGAAGCACTCGACAAAAAACTCGGAAAAGGCAATTATACGCTATTTTTAACTGCCGACCACGGAGCGGTGGATGTGCCTGCATATTTGCAATCACTCAAAATTCCTGCCGGATACTTTGACGAAGATACATTTACAAAAGAACTAAAAGCATATAGCCAAACAAAATATGGCGTTGATCTCATTGAAAATGTATCAAATGACCAAGTATTCTTGAATATGAGCGAGTTAGACAGACTAAATTTGGATATTGAAAAAACAGAACGCGAACTAGCCCGATGGATATTGGCCTATAAAGACGTTGCGGAAGTGTATGTAGCTTCTGACCTCCACCGTAACAATTACACGCACGGAATGGTCAACCTTATCAAAAACGGACACAACCAAAAGCGTTCGGGAAATATTGCCGTAGTGCTTGACAATGCCGTCATAAGTTACTCACGCACAGGCTCTACACACGGTTCTGGCTATACGTATGACACACAGGTGCCGCTGCTTTTCTACGGGAAAGGCATCAAAAAAGGGAGCACTGCGCGCCGCACCGAAATCCCCGATATTGCGGCTACGTTGGCAGCATTTCTTGGTATACAACAAACTAGCGGGAATACAGGAACACCTGTAAATGAGGCTCTTGTAAAATAAAATTGTATTTTTGATTTCATAACGAAAAGTATCTCTCATTGCAGGGATACTTTTTTTGAAAAATAAATGTAACAATATTTGTTACATTAAAAAAATGTACTATCTTTGCCCCCGATATGAATAACACACGATTTGCTACGGCAGTACATATTATGACAGTTTTGGCTTCGAAAGCAGACCAATGGTTATCGTCGGACTATATCGCAGGGAGTATCCAAATCAATGCGGCAATGGTACGCAAAGAAATTGCCGTATTGCTCAAAGCAGGCTTGGTAGAAAGCCGAAAAGGAAAAGAGGGTGGGTGCAGATTGGCAAAAAATCCTGAAAAAATATACCTTTCGGAAATATTTAAAGCAGTGAATGCGAATGCTATTTTGGGTAAAAAGAATAAAAAAACCAATCCGAAATGTCCTATCGGGAAGCAAATAAATCAACATTTGGACGATTTGTTTGATGAAATTGACGCAAATGTACTCGAAATGTTATCGTCTAAAAGCGTAGCTGATTTTCTTAGAAAATTCTGAGATTTTTTTTAAAATAAAATGTAACAAAATGAATTACAATTAATAATTTAAAAATTAACTAATATGAAAAATGTAGTCGTTATCGGAGCCACAGGATTTGTAGGTTCTAAGATTGTAAAAGAATTATCCGACAGAGGATACAACGTGAAAGCTATTGCCAGAAATGCCGGCAATATACCCTCGTTGCCAAACGTAACCGCTGTATCAGCAGATATTTACGATACAGAAAATCTTCAAAAAAGTATAGAAAAAAACGATGCTGTCATTTCGGCATTCAACGCAGGATGGACAAATCCGAACATTTATGATGATTTTCTCAAAGGTGCAAAAGCTATTGAGAAAGCCGTTGGAAAAGCGGGAGTGAAACGCTTTATCGTAGTGGGTGGAGCAGGAAGTCTGTATGACGAAAAAGGAAACCAATTGGTCGATGCCGCTGATTTTCCTGCCGAAATCAAACCCGGAGCAGAAGCAGCCCGCGATTATCTTACCGAAATCAAGAAAAACCAAACCTTGGATTGGACATTTTTCAGTCCCGCCATCGAGATGCACCAAGGCACGTCGGGCGTACGCAGGGGTTCATACCGGACTGCCGAAAACAATCCTGTTTTTGACCAAGACGGTAGAAGCATTCTTTCCGTAGAAGACGTTGCCGTGGCATTGGTCGATGAATTGGAAAACAACAAATTTATCCATAAGCGATTTACAGCGGCGTACTGATAGTGGAGAGTTGAAAGTTGAAAGTGGAGAG
>JAUNTM010000034.1:22237-24361 GCA_030538675.1 Capnocytophaga sp. | reverse complement strand
CTGAAAGTCAATCGGTTGCCGTTTCTCAATAGTGATTTTACATTCAATGACTGGGTGGAAAAAATCATCGCCCACAACTACACTTTTTCTGATGTACCTTACTCCATAAAAGGCGTTGCCAAAAACAGCAACGGAGAAATTTCCGTTGTATTGGAACAGCCTTTGGTACAGGTCGATACAAAGAAACCTGCCACACAACAGGAAATCGACCAAAAACTTACCGATTTAGGGTTTGAAAAAAAGAAAGACGGCAGTTCCATTTATTGGACGGACGGCGTTCACAACGTATCGGACGTTGAACCCAAAAACGTGCTGAAAGGCACGGACGGAGATTTGTATTTCATTGACCCTTATGTGGTTAGAACGCCTGTTGGGGACAATTCCTCAAAAGTAGTTGACGAAAACGGCGAGCCGATGGTGGTGTATCACGAAACAGCTGCAGATTGGAATATTTATGATAAATCAAAAGAAAATGCAGGTAAATTTGACTACAAGACACCAACTGGGATATTTGCAAAATCTACTGATAAAAAAATAGGGTTGGGCGATAGGCAGGTAATGCTTTTTATGAATGCGAAAAACCCAAAAGTTTTTACCAAACGAGAAGACGCCCTTGCGTTTTATACTGATGAAATTGATGGATATGCTAAACTTCATCAACAGTATTTAGATAATGATGCTAAGTATAAAAAGCAATATGATGAAGCGATTAAAACAGTACAGTATAAATTAACGGAGTTAGAAGAAAGTGGGAAATATAAAATACCCAGCCCAGAGTGGAGTAAAATAGTTAAAGAATACAGAAATGGGCTTAGGGATATTATAAATAAGTGGGGTAAGCAAAACGATGAACAGTCTACAAAAACAAAGGAGTTATTAAATAATTATTATGCAGGTTCGGAATTTGATGGTGTTATCATCCAAAAAGATGAAGGGAGTTGGGGTAGGGAAACAGATGCTTTTATTGTCTTCCACCCCAACCAAATCAAATCCGCCACAGGCAACGCAGGCACGTTTTCCAATGATACGGACAATATAAATTTTCAGAAAAAAAGGAAAGGAAAATCCGAAGAGTCCGAAAATTCGTTATCTTTGCGTAACGAAAAAGGAGAAACCGACTATGAAAAAGTTAGAGAAATCACAGAAATGGCATTGGCTGGGGATAGAGGGCTACGAAGCATTTATCACGGCGAACGGCGAAAAACGCCTGAAAGCGAGAGAAGAACTCTCGAAACGCAACTTATCCTCGGAGGAGTTAGACCAATGGCTGGACGAGGTATGGGCAGACCACGGGCTACCGAACCCGAACAAGCCAAGCAACAAGAAAAAAGATTAAAAGACTACGCACAGCGTGAGGGAATATGGCTGTCTGAAAAAGATATAGCAGACACTTCTGCCAAAAAAATGCCGTCAGGCAAAGAAGCTGATGTGTATATGAGCCAAGACGGACAGACCGTAACCAAAATAATCAACTACAAACAGTATAGTAAAACACCACTTGATTTTACAAACGAGCGTATCACGCTATTCAACCGAATTTTCCCCGACACGGCTTATACGCTTGTAGGTTTTACAGAAACCGACAAAGGATTTTCTTTTGTGGTAGAACAACCGATGATACAAGGACAGTTGCTAAGCCGTATCGCTACGTTAAACGTAGATATGGTCGGGCAACAGAAGCGTGTGAACGATTTTATGGAAGAACAACACGGTATGAAGCCTGACGGACTTGACGCCGTTGGGAACGAAGTTGTATCTGTTCAAGATTTGCATTTGAAAAACGTAATGGAGGGTGCAGACGGAAAACTGTATGTCATAGACGCTATTCCCAAAATCAAAGATACTTCACTTGATACAGGTATTGAAATAAGCGAAGCGAAAAAAGCCAATACCACTCCCGTAATGGACATTGCGGAGCTTGAAGCCGTTGCCGAAGCCCAACGGAGCGGTGGCGAAGCCCAAGCCAAACAAGCCCTTACTGATAGTGAATGGTACAGGAACTTATCGCCCGAACAACGCAACGCATTGGACACCAATAATATGCGGAACTTCATTTACGAGCAAGCCCGGCTTGTCCGCAATGAAGCCAGCGGTATGATACGGCAAGAGAACGCTACCAATCAA
>JAUNTM010000034.1:5224-22137 GCA_030538675.1 Capnocytophaga sp. | reverse complement strand
TACAGTACAGCCGTAGAAATGCGGCAAAAGACCCGACCCTTTCCGATGACGGGGGTGTCCGCAAGCCCTCTTGGAAAAGGCGTGCCGTGAAAGCCATTGCGAAACAAACCCGCGATACTTTTCAGAGCAACGCAGGGCTTGACCGTGAAATTACCGATACTATGCGTTTGCACGGCTACGAACGTGCCGCCCTGACCGATGCGTTAGCCTTTGAAGCCAGACAGATTGAAGACGTCCTCCGTAAAGCAGGCGAAAAGGAAAGTGTTGCCGAGCAAAACAAAATACGCAGGGCGGTAAACGACTACTTCAAAGGCGACACAAAAGCCCACCTTTCCGCAATAAGCGTAAACGGCAAACTTATTCTCGACCAAATGAAAGACCGTATCAACCAGCTTTCGGACGGGATTAACAAAAAAATGCAAGACCGCATTGGTAAATTAGAAGCCAAACTCCAAACTCTTAATAAAAATAAAGAAACACGGAAACAGCGCCATAAGCGTGTCCAAATATGGTTTAAAGCACCTCAAAAGGGTGTTAATGATAACCTACTGAAAATAACTATTTTAAAAATTTTGTCGTGTGCTTAGAATAAATTTATAAAAAATATACCCTGCTTCTTTGGCTAAAAACAGGGTGCTATTCTTTTTGTATTTGAAATACAGTAACTACATGGTTTTTTTTGGATTATTTTTTTGTCATATTATAGTTGTTACAAAAGTTCTCGAAGATATTTTGCCCCTGACTCCATGATATCAATGACTTCCCCTGAGCGTCCGTTGAACATCATTTTGGCAAGTGTTTGCGCTTGACCTTTTATTTGTTCGAAAGTGATATGAGGAGGCATTGCCAATGCGTTGGGGTCGGTGTAGATATTGACCAATGCGGGGCCGTTATGAGCAAAGGCTTCTTGCAAAGCGGTTTCAACCGTCTCCGACCGTGTTACCGTCCACGAGCGGATGTTCATGGCTTCTCCTACTTTCGCAAAATCAGGATTTACCATATCTGTTTGCCAGTCAGGAAGTCCGTCAACCTGCATTTCCAATTTTACCATTCCCAATGTACGATTGTTGAATATAATGATTTTAACGGGTATATTGTATTGACTTACAGTCATCAAATCGCCCAAAAGCATGGATATTCCACCATCGCCGCACATCGCTACTATCTGCCGTCCGGGCGATGATATTCCTGCTCCGATAGCCATAGGCATAGCATTTGCCATAGAACCGTGATTGAACGAACCTGTCAGATAGCGATTTTTCGCACCTTTGATGTATCGGGCTGCCCATACGGCAGACATTCCCGTGTCAACGGTAAAAATAGCGTCGTCGGTGGCTATTGTATTGAGAATGGAAGCTACGTATTCGGGGTGTATTTTCTTTTCTTCGGTTTTTCCGTGTGTATATGCATCGTAATCTTTTTCTATTTTCGCATGAGCCTTACGCATCGTATCGAGAAAATCATGATTATTTTTAGCATCTACCATTGGCAAAAGAGCACCTACCGTTTGTCTAATATCGCCTGCATATCCGTAATCGATTTTACCACGTCTACCGAGGCGTTCTGGTTTGATGTCTATTTGTACTAATGTATTTTTCTCGGGTAAAAACGGGCTGTAGGGGAAGTCGGTTCCTAACATAATGACCAAATCGGCTTTGTGCATCGCTTCAAATCCCGAACGGTTGCCAAGCAGGCCGTTAAGTCCTACGGCATAAGGATTGTCTTCTTTGTCGAAGAATATTTTTCCCCGAAAGCTGTAGCCGATAGGAGCTTTCAGTTTTTCGGCTAATTGGAGTACTTGCTCTTGGGCATTTTTGCATCCGTGTCCGCAATAGAGCATTACATTTTTATGCTGGTTGATGACCGAAGCCAGCTCATTGAGCGATTGCGAATCGGGAATAAGCTGGGTTTTTGGATAAAAATTGGAGGTAGTTGTTTCTACCGGTTCGGCTGAAGCGGCTGCAACGTCGCCTGGTAATCCGAGTACCGATACGCCTTGCCGCGAGATGGCGTATTGTATTGCTGCCTGACATCCTTGTATGGCTTGTTGGGCAGTTTGTGCGTCAAATACGTACTGGCTACAATCGTCAAAGAGTTTGGTCACGTTTGTTTCTTGGAAATATTCACGGCCTAATTTGGCTGTATTGGCAGTGGAGGCGATGGCGATGACAGGATTCCCCGACCGATTGGCATCGTACAAACCGTTGATGAGGTGTACGTGTCCCGGCCCGCTACTCCCCATGCAGCAACCGATACCGTGTAATTCTGCTTCCATCGAAGCCGCATAAGCCGCAACTTCTTCATGGCGTACATGAATCCATTGTAGCCGTCCATCCCTGCGGACAGCGTCGTTTATAGGGTTCAGGCTATCTCCTGTGATAGCGTATATTCTTTTAACTCCTGCATTGACAAGCATTTCTACCAATACATCCGATACGTTTTTTGACATGTTTTTCTTTTTAAAATTAAAAAAATCAAGTGATACAATACCCCAAAACTACCAAATAATTAGAAATAAAATGATCGTTAGCTGATGTAAAATATCAATTTTATATTTAAATTATCAATTTCGCGAATAAATGTTTAATTATTTTTCAATATTCTTGTAAGGATTTTAATTTTGCAGGGTGGATGTTGTTTATTGTATTTTTAGGTTGTTATAATTTGATATAGATTTTTTTTCTGTATAAGATGTATCCAATAAGCCAAACAAAGGCTCAATTGTAGTTGTATAGAAAAAGGATTTTATACTATATGCCGTAGTGGATTGATATTCTTTCGAGAATGGTGGCTAGAACTGCGGCTAATACATATATGAATAGAGGATTGACTCCGAATACTTCAAAGAAATGAGTCCATTTTTTATGTTTTTTGACGTCAATGACATAAATTAAGAGCAATAAGAAGGAGGCTCCCATCCCACACGAAACTAAAACAAAGGTGGTTGACCAAATTTTTTATTAAAAGGGAAATCCTTCGGGGTCTACACCGTACTCGACATGCATGTGTGAGGTGAGGGTTCCTACGAAATAAGATGCTACTATTCAATGGCTTATTATATAACGTGAGGTTGATATAAGAAAACATTGTAAATCAACGTTTTAATTCCCTCAGCCACTCGGATAGCATTGAACTTTTCCTCCCCTCTCCAAAGGAGAGGGGAGTGAGGGCTTCTACAAAAATAAGATACTAATATTCAACAACTTACTACATCGAACTCACGTTATTTTAACGTTTAGTCCGTAATACAAGATAATACTGCAACCCGAATATGACCGAAGCTGCTACCAAATGCAAGGATTGCATCCCAAACGGAAAATCGAAATAATACATGCTCACGCCGCTAAATGTCGTCAAAACCAATACGATAGTAACCCACATAATGAGCGTGGTGAGCTGCTTTCGTTTGGCTATCAGCCAAGCCAAATATCCGTTGATAATCAGCACTAATACAGAAAGCGTCCGATGGATGTAAAAACTAACAGGAACATCCATTGTAACAAATCCGTTGCTGCTTGCTACGGCGTAACGGTCAACCCATTGGCGTACTTGCGTGCCGAGTAATACTTGTACTAATGTAAGCAGTAAAGCTGTGATTATTAACAGTCCGGCTGTTTTCCCGACCCTTATTTCGGTATATTTTTCTTGCGTTTTATGTATCAGATAAATAAGCATTCCTACGATGAGCAATGCCATCAGCATGTGTAGTGTGATGCGAACCGGATTGAGTACCGAATACACAACTGTCGCTCCAAGCCATGCTTGAAATCCCATGCCGAAAACCAGCGCCACCGAAAGTACCGTAAGTAGCGGACGTGTTTTTACAAAACGAAAAGAAACGATTGCCAATAACAACGTAGCAAACCCTGACAAAGCCCCGAAAAGCCGGTTTACATATTCTACCCACGTGTGTACAGGATTGAATACAGCGTAATCGTGTTTGGTATAAGCGCGCCATTGCGAAGGCCGGTATTCATCGGTCGAAATAAAATCGGAAGTAGCCACCATAAGCCTTTCTTCTACAATGATGATTTGCCCTTTGGAATATGCGTGTTGGGGTTTCCACAATAATTGTTCTACATCGGTGGGCGGAATGTAATATCCGAAGCATTTAGGCCAATCGGGGCATCCCATACCACTGCCCGTCATGCGGACAACGGCGCCTGCCACAATAACTAAATAAACCAATACGAGCGTAATTTTGGCAATTTTTCGAAATGAAATCATTTTTTGATGGGGCGTTTTAGAGGTTCAACTATAGTTTTACATTCTTTTGAAGCGGTTATGCGTCCACAGATAATATTCCGGTTTGGCTCGGATGATTTGTTCCAATCGTTCGAAAAACATATCGGTTATCTGGAAATCAGGAATGCTTTGCGGATTTTCGGAAAGTACTTCAAAAGTAGTTTCGTAATACCCCCGTTTTACCTTTTGGACATTGGCAAAAATCATAACGGTATTAGTCTGTTTGCCAAGGCGTTCCGCTCCTGTAAATACGGGAACGCGAATCCCGAGAAAGGAACGGCGGTAACTGCGGTTGCTCGACGGCGATTGGTCAGCGGCAAATCCGTAAGTAGTGAGGATGCCTTCATCTCTATGCCGCTTCATTTCGGAGGCAGCAACGTAGCGCGATAAGAGCAATCCTTTGTGCTTCATGCGTATTTTTTGCACCAAGCGGTCAAAATAAGGGTTAGAAAGCGGTGTGTACAACGCATACGATTTGCGTTTGAGAAAATATCCGAGCGATAACATCCATTCGTAACTGGCGTAGTGTCCGCAGAGTATGGAAATATTCCGGTTTTGTGTTTCATATTTTTCGAAAATGTCAATATTGGTAAAAACCATCCGTTGCCGCATATCGTTTTCGTTCATGCCATACGATTTTGCCATTTCGAGAAACATATCGCACATGTGGGAATAAAATTTGCGCTCGATGCGCTTTTTTTCCGTATCTGACTTTTCGGGAAATGCCAGATTGAGGTTTTTCCGCACGACTTTCACACGGTATTTGAACACGGTATATAGCCAAAAATATACAAAATCCGAAAAAATATACAACAAGCGAAAAGGCAGCACCGAAATCAACCAAATGATTGGGTATGCTAAAATATATATTAATAAATTCATCTACGAAACTATTTTGTGCAAATATAGCTATATTTGTCGGATTATAATTAGTATCATTATGGGAAACACCAGTTTAATTACATTACTTATCATAGGAGTAAATGTACTTTTTTCGATGCAGGGATTTAAAGACACTGCTTTCTTCAATCGTTACAAATTCAGTGTTCGCGAGATAAATCGGGGCGAATACGTACGGATGTTCAGTAGCGGATTTTTGCACGTCGATTGGTCTCACTTATTGTTCAATATGATTACGCTTTACTTTTTTGCCGATGTGGTGATTTTTTATTTGGGAAATTTCCAATTTGTAATGGTCTACTTGCTGGCATTGGTATTGGGCAATCTTTTTTCGTTATACTTCCACCGCAACGAGCCTTATTATACGGCCGTAGGAGCAAGCGGAGCTGTTACGGGCATACTTTACGCTGCGATTATGCTCAATCCGCAGATGACGGTTATTCTGATGATTATCCCGATGCCGGCCTATTTGCTGGGGATTGGGTATTTGCTGTATTCGATATACGGAATGCGGATGCGTTCGGATAATATCGGGCATTCGGCACATTTCGGAGGAGCGGTTGCAGGGTATGCCTATACGTTGGTATTGCATCCTGAGCTGTTTGCCCGCAATCCACTGTTGGTTTCAGCACTCTTAGCACCCATTGCATTGTTATTTATTATGCACAAAATGAACAAACTTTGATTTTTTGGCACACTAATTGACATTTGTAGTAAGAATTAAAAATAAACCTAAATAAATAATAGAAAATGAAACCGTACGTAATTTTATTCTCGCTGACAGCCTCTGTACTGTCAGCCCAGCAAGTTCCTTCCGTCAATGTGATAGGCGAAGGTGTCGTTTACGCCCAACCCGATGTCATCAACATAGGGCTTAGTATCGAAGACGAAAGTACTGATGTACAATATCTTAAACAAAAAAATGGCGAATCGGCAGCTAAAGTAATCCAAGTGCTTATGAATATGCTTCCTGCCGATAGCTACAAAACCGAACGTGTAAATCTCTACAAAAATTATGATTACAACACGAAGGAATACAAATACACCGCTACACAATCCATCCGCATCAAGCTCGAAGATTTGTCAAAATACGAACCTCTAATGGAAGCCATATTCGAAGCCGGAGTGAACCGCATCGATTACGTAAATTTTGATCTCAAGGAAGAAACCAAAAAACCGCTTCTCAAGCAAGCCCGCACGCAAGCCATGGACGATGCCCGCCAAAAAGCATTGCTCTATGCCGTAAGCGTAGAACAGAATATAGGTAAAGCGATACAAATCAGTGAGGTAGGAGCATCCGCACCGCCTGTAATGTACAGAGAAGACGCTATGATGAAATCCAGTGCCTTGGGGGCAAGCAACAGACAAACGCTGGCCGTTGGTGTGATTTCGGTGGAAGCCAATATCAATGTATCTTTTGAATTGCTCAAAGGAGAAGCAACAGGAAATTAAATCAATACAAAAGTAATCACCAAAACCGCTTTGCTCCCAAGAATAAGGCGGTTTTTTGTTTTTTGTAATTCTGCGGAACATAAAAAAGTAGCCGGAAAACGTAAAGAAAAAATATTTTTTACGCATCCGCACAGTTATTGAAAAAAAAATCAAGCAGAAGCTATGAACAAATTGGCAAGGCAATACGTAAAAAAGACGAACCTGTAAACCACAGATTATCAACCCTATAAAATACGAAATAAACAGAACACCCAGAAAAAAATTGACCTGTGAAAAACCTCCTGAAAAATTCCATAATTTTGCAAACTCAAAAATTACGTTTGTTAGTTGCATTTACCGAAAAAAACTTAGAAACCGAAAATTTGGAAATTAAAAAAAATACTATAAATTCGCAATCTAATCACAACATTATTTAATTAACGAGATTTATGAATCTTAATGCTTGCATCACTACGCTACCTGATGTAAAAACACTCAAACAAATCCTCAAAGGCAGAGCGGTGCTGGACTGGATTATCTGCGGACACGAGTTCGAAACGTATCACACCTATTACAAAAGCCAACAAGAAGAATATGAAGGCAACGAAGCCCAAATCGGATTGGGTTTCGAAGACGAAGACGGGGCTTCGCTTTCATTCTATTTCACTGAAGGCAAGTGCATTATCATCCCTTCGGCAGATGTTTTGGCGGGCAAAGACGGTAACAACCGGGCTTTTGAAAAGAAAATTCCAAAAGTATTTCAAGCCTACTACCGGAAGCATTTTTCTGATACCGACACGCCTTTTGCCCTTTGGTCGATAGACGGGACAACGTGGGAATTCGAAGAAAATTTCGCTACCTCGGAAGAAATCACTAAATTTGACGAATTGACCACCGACCCGAAAAAATACAAACGATGGGCACTCGATTTCTTTGGTGATGAAACGAATATTAGCGAAACGATGTCCGAACAAACCATTACCGACCTTTACAACGGTAAAATTTTGACCGAGCCCATGGTGCTTAGCATCGTCAGCGAAGTGTTGGATTGGGTAGACTTAGAAACCGAATTGGACGAAATGCCATACCGATTTGAGTTTTAGGCATCTTTTGCCACAACACATTTATATAATAACCGAATGAAATTAACCGTAAACGATATTATCAAAATCTATAAAGGGCGGAAAGTCGTGAAAGGGGTATCGCTCGAAGTCAACCAGGGTGAAATCGTAGGATTGCTCGGACCCAACGGAGCTGGCAAAACCACCTCTTTTTATATGATTGTCGGGCTTATCAAACCCAACGGCGGCACTATCTTTTTGGACGACAAAGAAATAACCGATTTCCCGATGTACAAGCGGGCTCAAAGCGGTATCGGATATTTGGCGCAAGAGGCTTCCGTATTTCGAAAATTGAGCATCGAAGACAATATTCTGAGCGTACTGCAACTTACCAAACTCTCTAAAAAAGAGCAACTTATGAAACGGGACGAACTCATCGAAGAATTTGGTTTAGGACATATCCGTAAGAACCGAGGCGACCTGCTTTCAGGGGGCGAACGCCGGCGAACCGAGATAGCTCGAGCCTTGGCAACAAGCCCGAAATTCATCCTTTTGGACGAACCCTTTGCAGGCGTTGACCCTGTAGCGGTGGAAGATATCCAACGTATTGTAGCACAGCTGAAAAACAAAAATATCGGCATCCTCATTACCGACCACAACGTACAAGAAACCCTCGCCATCACCGACCGAACCTATCTGATGTTCGAGGGCGGCATCCTCAAAGCAGGAATCCCTGAAGAACTCGCGGAAGACGAGATGGTTAGAAAGGTTTATCTCGGTCAAAATTTTGAATTGCGAAAGAAAAAATTATTTGACGACGAATGAGCAATTATATAGAATACGATTTTACGATTCAGCCGCGTGAGGTGGCATCCGAGATTTTGGTTGCCGAGCTGGCGGAGTTCGGTTTTGAAAGTTTTGTCGATACCGATTACGGGCTGTTGGCGTATATCAAAGAAGAAGATTGGTATGCGGACATTTTGTCGGAAATTTATATTCTTCAAAATCCCGAATTTCGTATCGCACACACGCACAAGACAATAGAGCAAGTGAATTGGAACGAAGAATGGGAAAAAAACTTCAATCCCATTACCGTTGATGACATTTGTACCGTGCGAGCACCATTTCACGATATTCCCAACACGGAATACGATATTGTCATCGAACCGAAAATGAGTTTCGGAACCGGACACCACGAAACCACCCACATGATGCTACAATTCTTGCTTCAAACTGATTTGCAGGGCAAAAAAGTGCTTGATATGGGGTGTGGCACGGGCGTTCTTGCTATTATGGCAGCCAAGCGCGGAGCGGCCGACATCGAAGCGGTTGATATCGACCCGTGGTGTTGCGATAACGCTCTCGAAAATACCGAACGTAATGATTGTGAGCATATTGGCATTTTCCTCGGTGATGTTTCACTACTCGAAGACAGCCGGTATGACGTTATCATTGCCAACATCAATCGTAACATTTTGCTGGATGATATTCCCGCTTACGCGAAATGCCTTTTGAGCGGTGGCACATTGTTCCTTAGTGGTTTTTATGCGGACGACATTCCTGCCATCGAGCAAAAATGCAACGAATGCGGACTGGAACTCATACAGCAGCTCGAACGAAACCAATGGGTGGCACTGAAATTTGAAAATACTCTGACGGATTTGAAATAGTTTGAAAGATTTGAAGCCTAATGGCTATTGGCTAACCCCTAAAACCTAACCTCCTAAAAAATGAAATTCCATTATCAAGAACAAACCGACACCGAAACGCTGATACAAACGCAAACGGACAGAGAGCGAACTATCGTCTTGTATAACGATGATGTGAACACTTTTGACCACGTTATCGATACACTAATGCGCGTATGCCAGCACACACACGAACAAGCCGAGCAAAGTGCATTAATTGTTCATCATAAAGGAAAATGCGACGTAAAATCAGGAAGTTACGACACGCTCAAACCGATGTGTTTACTACTTCTTGATGCAGGACTGAGTGTAGAAATGATTTAATTTGAAAATTTGAAGACTTCCTTCGGCAGTCGCAAACTCATGTGGAAATTTGAAGATTTGAAAACTTGGAAATTTGAAAATAGTTTGAAGGATTTGAAACCTGATGGCTATTGGCCAATTCCTAACCCCTAAAACCTAACCCCTAAAAATATGAAATTAGCAGTCATTGCCCATGATGGGAAAAAAGCAGAAATGGTATCGTTTCTGAACAAAAATTTAAAATTTTTACACTCGGCGAATATCGAAATTATTGCCACGGGAACTACGGGAATGCACGCTATAAACGCGGGACTTTCGGTGGAGCGCGTCCTCTCGGGACCGCACGGAGGCGATGCCCAAATTGCTGCACAAGCCGCTGAAGGTAAAATACAGGGTGTATTTTTCTTCCGGGACCCGCTCGACAAGCACCCGCATGAACCCGACATCAATATGCTGATGCGTATTTGCGATGTCCACAACGTACCCATGGCAACCAATCCTGCAACTGCCGAGCTGGTTCTCAGAGGGTTGGCTAATAAAGACGTATAAAAATCAATAGCGAAAAACACGGAAATGAAAAAAATCTGGTATTCTATATACGCCAAACAATCGTTGCTGTACAAGATATTGGTATTTTGCATGGCTGTGTTTTTCATTGTGCAAATTTTCCCCAAAAAAGCCAAATTCAAATACGAATTTCAAAAAGGAAAACCGTGGCAGCACGAAACGCTTTACGCACCGTTTGAATTTCCTTTAAAAAAATCGGATGCACAAATTGAAACCGAAAAACAGGAAATCAAAGAAAAATCAACCGTATATTATACGAAAGATTCGACTGTTGTGTATCGTGTTTTGAGTAATTTCGATGCAAAAAAACAACATTTTTTCAGTGATGCTATTCCCGAACGCCAGCGAGAGTTACTCTTTTCCGAAGGGGGCAAATGGCTTGGCGATGCCTACCAAACCGGAGTGATTTTCAGTACGGATGATATTCGCCAAAAAAAAATAATTCTCATAGGTAAGCATAACAATATCAATGAAATACCGGTTTCAAAACTGGTTGTACTCAAGCATCTGCAACAGTGGACTGATAGTCTTGTCAAACAACGGCAATGGGAAGAATACCGTGATAATTTCGGAGACCTTTTCTTTGAAATCATGTTGCCCAACGTACAAGTCGAGTCTAAATTTACCCAAAAGGCACTCGATGAAAACCTCTCGGAAATGGTTTATACGCGGGGGTTTGCCAAGCAAGGACAAATCATCATTGCTAAAGGCGAAATGGTAGAAGGCGACAAACTCACTATGCTCGAATCGTTACAAGCCGAGTACGAATCGCAAACATGGAATAAAGACAATTTTGGATGGTCAATATTTGGTTATTATTTATTGGTTGGCGTGTGTCTTTTCATTGTGATGAGCTACCTCAAACGCTACCGTCCAAGCACGTTCAATGATGATACTAAAGTAACGGTTATTTTATTTAATATAGTCATTACCATATACTTAGTGGCTATCATCGCCAAAGCGTTTCCCAATTACATATACGTTGTCCCTGTTTGTGCGGTGATGATGATATTGAAATCATTTTTTGACCTTCGGGCAGCGATTTTTATTTTTATGATAACGATATTGCTCAGCGGTTTTGTCATTCCCAATAGTTTTCAATTCGTTGTGATGCAAATCCTTGCAGGTACTGTTATTGTACTGAATCCGAGAGATTTGCATTACCGACTGAACCACTTTGTATCGGCAGCGTATATCACGCTTTCGTACTTCATTACGTATATCGCTTTTCACACGATTACCGAAGGGAATATTACTGAAATTGACATATCAATACTGTTTTTGTTTTTACTCAACGGAATTGGTGTATTATTCTCACAACCACTCACTTACATTTACGAGAAAATATTCGGATTGGTATCCGATGTGTCATTATTGGAACTCACGGATACCAATTCAAAATTATTGCGGGAACTTTCGGAAAAAGCTCCGGGCACTTTCCACCATTCGTTGCAGGTTGCGAACCTTGCCGAAGAGGCAGCTCTTGAAGTAGGAGCGAATGCTTTGCTGGTGCGGGTGGGTGCGTTGTACCATGATATCGGAAAACTCAAAAACCCCATTTATTTTACTGAAAACCAGAAAACTTCGGTCAACCCACATGATGAATTAAATCCGAAACAAAGCGCCAAAATCATCATCGAACATGTGATTAACGGTATCGAAATCGCTCGCAAATACAAATTGCCCGACCGTATTATTGATTTTATACGGACGCATCACGGCACGAGTTTGGTGTATTTTTTCTATAAAAAGGAATTAGATGGCGTAGGAGCGTGCCAAGAATGTGATTTTCGTTATCCGGGACCTATTCCTTTTTCGAAAGAAACCGCTATACTCATGATGGCGGATTCGGTGGAAGCGGCATCCAAAAGTCTGAAAAACCCAACGTATCCTATTATTGATGATTTTGTTGAAAAAATTGTGAAAAAACAGTTCGATGACCGACAGTTTGTCAATGCCGACATCACATTAAAAGAAATTGAAATTGTCAAAAAAGTAATGAAAAACAAACTCAGTAGTATTTATCATCTGCGGGTGGAATATCCTGATTAAAAAATGTTTCCACTTTAGAGATATTTAACGTGAATTCGGCGTACATTAAAATTAGGTATTTTCTTGCATCGAATTGATAGTTGTTGGTTATTGCCTATTCCCTATTCCCTAATCGGCTATCCCTTCGCGAGGGATTGTAAAGGAAATAAAGTGAGTGTATTGCAGCGGAAAGCCCGACCCAAAAAAATGAGGGAATGTGATGATGATGTGGAAAATGGAAAATGGCTGAACTTTTTTTGGGACACGCCCTGAAAAAGAATTTTGATATTCAAAATGTTGTTTTTTTAGATTTTGAAGTGAATGGAAATGGTCATGAAAAATTCAGGTGTAAAATTTCGATAGTTACTAAAAAAATGATTTATATTTGCAGGATAAACGAATAAATGAACCATGTTTGATAATTTAAGCGAAAAGTTAGACAAAGCCTTACACGTACTGAAAGGACACGGACAGATAACCGAAATCAACGTTGCCGAAACGCTCAAAGAAGTTCGGCGGGCACTTTTAGATGCGGATGTTAACTATAAGATTGCCAAGGACTTCACGGCAAAAGTGAAGGAAAAAGCCCTCGGTCAAAACGTATTGACCAACTTACAGCCCGGACAATTGATGGTCAAAATCGTAAAAGACGAACTGACCCAACTTATGGGTGGCGATGTGGCGGGCGTAAACCTTTCGGGCAATCCGTCCGTGATATTGATGTCGGGATTGCAAGGTTCGGGAAAAACTACCTTTTCAGGAAAATTAGCTAATTTTTTAAAGAAAAAAAGAAACAAAAAACCGCTTCTGGTAGCGTGCGACGTATATCGTCCTGCTGCGATTGACCAGCTTCACATCGTAGGAGAACAAATCGGCGTAGAAGTTTTTTCCGACAGAGGAAATAACGACCCCGTGAGCATCGCAACGGCGGCATTGCAACACGCTAAATCGAACGGTTTCAACGTTGTCATTGTCGATACCGCAGGGCGTTTGGCAGTCGATGAAGTGATGATGAAAGAAATTTCGGCAGTTCACAAAGCCATACAACCGCAGGAAACGCTTTTCGTGGTTGATGCGATGACGGGACAAGATGCCGTGAATACCGCCAAAGCCTTTAATGAAGTGCTTGATTTTGAAGGAGTTGTACTGACAAAACTCGATGGTGATACGCGAGGTGGTGCCGCAATTTCAATCAAATCGGTTGTTAATAAACCTATAAAATTCGTAGGTACGGGCGAAAAAATGGATGCCATTGATGTATTCTATCCCGAACGTATGGCAGACCGTATTCTCGGAATGGGCGATGTGGTATCGCTTGTAGAGAGGGCTCAAGAGCAGTTCGACGAAGAGCAGGCTCGTAAAATGCAAAAAAAAATCGCTAAAAACCAATTTGGTTTTGACGATTTTTTAACACAAATACAGCAAATCAAAAAAATGGGGAGTATGAAAGACCTGCTTGGAATGCTTCCGGGCGTAGGCAAATCCATTAAAGATTTAGATATTAATGATGATGCTTTCAAGCACATCGAAGCCATTATCCACTCGATGACTCCCAAAGAACGCAGCAATCCGTCGGTTATCGACACTTCCCGAAAACGCCGTATCGCCAAAGGTAGCGGACGTGATATTCAAGAAGTTAACCAACTGATGAAGCAATTTTCGCAAATGAGCAAAATGATGAAAATGATGCAGGGCGGCGGCGGTAAAAAAATGATGCAGATGATGCAAGGAATGCCGAGATAAAAATGGACGCTTCGCTGTTTGATAGCCTTTGGCGTTTGATGTTGTTTGACATGATTTGAACGCTTCGCTGTTTCAAATGCCAAAGGCTATCAAACCATTTCGAACAACATCGAACCATTTCGAACCACATCAAATGCCAAAGGAAATCAAACCATATATATTATGATACTATTAGACGGAAAAAAAACTTCGGAAGACATCAAAAATGAAATTGCCGAAGAGGTGAAAAAAATCAAGGCAGAAGGCGGAAAAGTACCGCATTTGGCAGCCGTTTTGGTCGGTGATGACGGTGCGAGTCTGACCTACGTGGGCAGTAAAGTAAAAGCCTGTGAAAAGGTGGGCTTCGATTCCACTTTAGTTAAATTACCTAAAGAAACGACCGAAGCCGAACTTCTCCAAAAAATCGACGAGCTGAATAAAAATCCCGAAATCGACGGCTATATTGTACAGTTACCGCTTCCGAAACATATTGATAGTCAGAAAGTTTTGATGGCAGTTGACCCCGAAAAAGACGTGGACGGTTTCCACCCGGCCAATTTCGGAAAAATCGCTCTCGATATGGAAGCGTTCATTCCCGCAACGCCCTTCGGAATTATGGAATTACTCAAGCGTTACGGCGTTCCAACCCAAGGAAAACACGTGGTTGTGGTAGGTCGCTCGCACATCGTAGGCCGCCCGATGAGCATTTTGCTCAGCCAAAAAGGCAATCCCGGCGATGCCACCGTAACCCTCACGCACAGCCGTACCCAAAACCTCAAAGAAATCACACTTCAGGCCGATATTATCGTGATGGCACTCGGCATTCCCGAATTTCTCAAAGGCGATATGGTCAAAGACGGCGTAACGATAATCGACGTTGGCATCACCCGTTTGGAGGATAAAAACAATCCAAAAGGCTACCGGATTGTAGGTGATGTGGACTTTGAAAGCGTTCAAAACAAAGCCAGCCACATCACTCCAGTTCCGGGCGGCGTTGGACCAATGACAATAGCTATGTTGTTGAAAAACACACTTTTAGCTCGGAAATGGAAAAGTTAAAATAGCACGAAAGAGTATTTTATTTTTTAGGGCGTTCCCGCCGCAGGCAACAATTGTTTTTAAAACAAAAGTAAAGGTTAGCGGCGGTCGGGCTATCCGCTCAAAGCCTCCTTGTCCGTGCTTTGAGTGGCTGGGGTTTGTTGCGGCTTCCGCTGGTCGCCCCACAAACCCCGCCACTCTACGCACGTACTGCGGTGGCTAACCGCTTCTATCCCTAACGCAGCTGCCGCAACCAGATGCTATTAAACACAAAAAAATGAATGCAAGCCAAATCATAAAAATCCTCAAAGAACTTGCCAGCGAAGAAAAAGCCCTTTTTTTACCCAAATTTTTCAAAACAGGCAAAGGAGAATACGGTGAGGGCGATTTATTTTTAGGAGTAGTCGTCCCCGAACAACGGCAAGTTGCAAAAGAATACTACAATAAGGTATCGTTGCGTGATTTGGAGGAATTGCTCGGCAGCCCGTATCATGAAATCCGACTTACGGCATTCTTAATACTCGTTCTTTTATACGAAAAAAACACCAGTCAACGCCACGAATTATGTGATTTTTATTTGGAGCATTTGTATGCTGCCAATAATTGGGATTTGGTAGATAGTACGGCGTATAAAATTTTAGGTAAACATTGTTACGATACTGATAACGTGCAACCAATGTACGAATTGGCAAATTCAAAAATAATGTGGGAAAAACGAGTAGCGGTGGTTGCCACGCTATATTTCATCAAGAAAAAAGTATTTGAACCCACCTGCGGCATAGTGCTAAAAAACCTGCAACATCCCCATGATTTGATGCACAAAGCCAACGGCTGGATGCTCCGTGAAATGGGAAAACAAGATGAAAATTACCTGCTTTCATTCATCAAAAAACATTATTTTGATATGCCAAGAACTACCTTACGCTATGCGATAGAGAAGTTAGATACGGCAGAACGCAAAGAAATTTTAAATTGGAAGAAAACATAACGAGCTAATAATAAATTAATTACTCTCGGGATTAAAATTTTTTCATAAAAAAACAATTAAATATTTGTGCAATTCAAAAAGTTCACCTACATTTGCACTCGCAAAACAAGCGATAAAAGAAGTTCATAACATAAAAGATTGGAGAGGTGCCGGAGTGGTAACGGAGCAGATTGCTAATCTGTCGGCGGGTAACTGTCGCCAGGGTTCGAGTCCCTGTCTCTCCGCATTGTAACATACTATATCATTCGGGGTGTAGCGTAGTCCGGTCATCGCGCCTGGTTTGGGACCAGGAGGTCGCAGGTTCGAATCCTGCCACCCCGACAAAGAAATATATTTCGTGAATGAAATTCATTTTCGGGATATATTTTTTGGTTATAAAGAGGTCACGTAGCTCAGCTGGATAGAGCATCTGCCTTCTAAGCAGACGGTCACAGGTTCGAATCCTGTCGTGATCACGAAATACAGTAAAGGGGTATTTAAAGGTTTCAATAACAGAGGTAACAAACTGATTTATTGAAGCCATTTTAAAAGGTTTTGTATCGAGTTTTGACACAAAACCTGACACAAGAAAAAAAATGTGTCAAAGTGGTTTTATATTTCAAAAGTCATTTTGAAAGATGAAACACCAATTTTTTGTAGACACACAGGTAATACGGCATTCTGCTAAAAAAAGAATTGCAATGAATGTAAAAGTAGTACCGAGAAACTATGTGGACAAACAAGGAATGTCCACTCTCTATCTTGTCATCACTTCACAAGGAAAAAGAGTACGCCAGAATCTCAACATCAAAGTCAATCCTGCCGAATGGGATAACCATCGGCAAAGACTCCGTAAATCGGCAGTATCGGCAGTAGAAACAAATCTGCTCATTGACAATGCCGTCAAAAAAATCACCGATATCCGTACCGAGTATTATTTGAGCGACCGTGATTTGACGA
>JAUNTM010000034.1:0-5195 GCA_030538675.1 Capnocytophaga sp. | reverse complement strand
GCTTCATCAAGTACCGATTTCATCGTATTTATGGAAAACGCCTTGAAAGTCCAAACTCTCAAGCCGGGCAGTTACCGTAAAGAAAAGTCCAGAATCGCAAAACTCAAACGTTTCCAATCGGAAATCCTGTTTTCCGAAATCACGTCGGAATGGATTGGCAGGCTTCGTTCGTATATGGAAAAAACGTGCGGTAACAACGCCAATACGATTGATTCCAACTTGAAAACCGTTAAAAAGTACCTCAAACTTACCCAAAAATACGGAATACGGCTGCAAATCGATTTGGACGATATTAAAATGCGTACCCACCGCAGTAACCGGACAAACCTCAATTTTAAAGAACTCGAAAAACTCAAAAAATATTACTACTCCGAATTCATATCGGATAGAATAAAACTGCCGCTCGGCTACTTTTTATTTTCGTGTTACAGCGGTCTGCGGATTAACGAAGTGAAAAAACTAAGAAGGACCGACATCGGTAGCACCATCACGTTCACATCGGACAAAACAGGAAAAATCAACACCATTCCGTTAGGCAAAACCGCCCGTGAATTTGTTGCCGGTTATCCCGATTTGTTCGATAAATTCATCTCCGACCAAAAAACAAACGCCTACGTGCGTGAAGCTGCCCTTTTTGTCGGTATCCGCAAACACGTTACGTTTCATACTGCCCGCCATACCTTTGCGACGAATTTTCTCAGGCGTGGCGGCAAAGTGGAAGAATTACAAAAACTGCTCGACCACAGTGATATAGCCACCACGATGATATATGTACACATCGTCAGTAAAGAGCAAATCGACGTGAGTATTCTGGACGATTAACGCACCTCTTCCGCCGTGATTTCCACTTCGTACATTTCTTTGCTGACGATGTTTTTCGTGATTTCTTTAATCCAAAGTTTCATTCCGTAACAGTAAAGCGTGTCTCTTATGGAAAAATTCCGGAAGCGGTTGCGGTTCGCGGCAAATGTCCACTTGAGTTCCGAGGAGTGGATACGCATCGCATACCAGGGCGACCACACCCCGAGAATTTCGGGCAGCATCAATCCGGGCGGATTTTGGGCAAAATTCTGTCCTTGATGCAGTCCGTCATAATAAATGAGAGCGAGGGTGGTGTGGTCGTCTTTTTTGATGGCGGCATTCGGCCGTCCCCTGAATTTTTCAAGGGGCATACAGTACGCATTGATTTTCAGTTGGGTAGTATCGTTGCCCGGTTCGCCACCGATTTTATTTCCGTTTTGGTCAATCAGCACGCCGTTAGCGGTATTGTCATCGTCTAAGTCCGCCAGCGACAAATGAAAGCTCCGTTTGTGTAAAAATGTCCGTGTCGGGTGTAAAATTCCGTACTGCGAAAAATCTTTCATTTGTGAAAAACCGGTACTGTTAAGGCGGTTCATCACCGCTTGGCTGCCCTGTATTTCCAAATCGTAATTTTTCCAGTTTTTGATGGTGGTTACCAATTCGCCAAAGGTAATGTCCGGAACGGAATTCCGCAGGTTGATTTCGTTCAGATTGTAGATGCGGAACGTGTCCGTGATATTCTGACCGCTCCGCTCTTTGGTAATGATTTTTTCGGCGATGCCCTCAGCGATGACGTTGCCCGGCACGGTCTGTATTTCGATGACCAGCGTACCGCTTTCGTCCGAATTGTCAAAGGTAAAATTCAGTGCCGATTTTCTCGTTTGGAACGTAAAATCCCGAAACACCTCATTGCCGTTTACCGAAGCCGTTACCCGTGAGGGCTGTCCTTGCGAAATAAGGTTTACATCAAGCCTCAGCAAGTACCTCGTTACCGTATTGAGCTTGATTTCCTTACGGTACGAAGCTACGCCGGACGAGGTTATTGTATTGTATTCATCGCTCAAAATCGTAATTTCTGTGTGTTCTGTTTCCGAAGTAACAAAATTTTCTTTAAACGAAAAAATAAGCCGTTGGCGGAAATCGGTGTCGGTTAAAATATCGCCTGCCAGCTCATAGCCTGCATCGGAAAATCCTAATTTCAGCACGTACAACAGGTACGGCATCGGGTGGATGATGTTGCGGTTCACGTGCGTGCCGTTTTCGCCGTTGGAGCGGAATGCCGTTGCATCACGGTCGTTGATGTATTGGTTGAACGCTTCCCAGCCTTTCTCTTTTTCATCGTGTTTGTCGTAAATCACTCTCGGAAAATTATAGTCCGTTTCCGGATATTTTTTCTGGCAGATATCGTTGGCGTGGGCATAAATATCTGCCACACGGTTTTTCGGAAACGGCAGTTCTTTGAGTTTTTTGCCGAAATTGGGCAGCTCTTCAAATCCCGAATCT
Organism: Capnocytophaga sp.; assembly: GCA_030538675.1. Classification (GTDB taxonomy): domain Bacteria; phylum Bacteroidota; class Bacteroidia; order Flavobacteriales; family Flavobacteriaceae; genus Capnocytophaga. Next base: position 2,891 of record JAUNTM010000034.1, on the reverse strand, counting down.
ATTTGGGCGGATACAGTATTTCCTGTTACTTCTGTGATTTCGAGTATTCCCCTGTACGCTTTTCCTTCAAAAATATGAAATCCTTCGTGGCTTCCTTTTAAACCGGACGCCCCGATTTTGGTGTAATTTCCCATCGTAATCCGCAAATCCCTATCCATTTCAAATTGGAACGGAAACGAATATTTGGTAAAAAAAGTATCTTTGAATCGCGGGCTTTGTTCGGTGTAGGAAATTTTCATCCGCCGTAGGTCAAGGACGAAATCCGGGGTTACGAAACTATCTCTCATCGGTTGCTTTTTGAAATTCGACAATAAAACTGCGGATGCTTTCACGGTTGTTATAAACCATTGATTTTTTGGAAACGGGAATCAGCCGTAGCCATTGTCCTTTGATGCGGGCAAAACAGAGCGGCGATTCAATGAGTTCCGTAAGTAGAGCCGCTTCTTCTTCAAGGATAAATCCTGTGTTGAGCATCACTTTATCCGTCCGTTTGGTGTCGGTTTTCATTAGTTCGCCGTGGCGGATATTTTCCGAAACGGAATGCTCCAGTTCGCTGTGGAGTTCCCATTCGCCGACGAACGAAAACCAGTCCGGACAAAGGTTTTGGTTTTGGAAAATCACATCAATAACTTCCTGCTGATTGGCTACCGGGTGCAGTTCCAGCGGTGGCGACCCGATAACGTCCCTTTCGCCGTAGGTGCGGTCGGCGGTGCTGCGTCGGAACAGCATATTGACGATGTATTCCGGATTGGAAGCATTGGAATTGTCAATCAGATGTCCCGCCAGTTTTCCTAAATTCCGAGCCGTAAAATCCTGTTGCAATGCCGATATGCTGATGAGCGAATCCGTAAAGGTACGCCTTGCCGTGCCGTTGGTCAGGTACGGATAACCTTTGGGTTTCCTGCCCGGAATGAAATAAAAAGTCCCGATGGGAAACGTTGCCAAAACCTGTCGTTTCCCGTCCATTTCTTCCAATGTGATGTCCGTTTTGCACGCTTTGAACAGGTGGTTTGACGATGGCAGGGCGGTGTCCCTTTCGGGGATATTGTCCAAGCGTTCGAGCTGAGGAAAGAAATCCTGTACGTCTTCGCCCGGGTAGAGCGTTACTTTATCTTTGAAGAAAACATACTCATACGCCTGCGTTACCGTATGGCGACCGTGTCCGTAGCCGGCAAAGTCCATCGACAGGTTCATCCGTAGTAGTTCGGCTTTTTCGCTCTGGCGGTTGGCGGTAATTGTTTTTCCGTCAAGGCAAAACAACACACCGTTTAATCCGTTGATGATGGTTTCTTCTACAATGGCCGTGATACTGACGATTTTCGTTTTTCCGCCTGCCGAAATTTTTATAAAACCTTTATTTTTTCCAGTCTGCAATTGGCTTGCTTTGGCGGTGGTAAACGAAATTTCGCTGCTTTGCAGTACGGGTGTTATCCATTCCGATTGCGTTATTTCGGGCGTGGTGCCTGCCGGAAGCGTCAGCCGTATTGTTCCCGATGCCTGTTTGTCTTCGTGCCGTTTGAGCGTAAATTCTAAGGTGTCGGGGTCAGCTTCCAACAGGTCAGTGCCGTCGGTGTACGTTACGTGGATTTTTACGTTGGTTTCGTGTTGGTATCGGGTAACAACGTCTCTTTCTCTGGTTGCTCCCGTAAAATGCGTATATTGCTCTTTGGTGGTAACATGATAGACTAACCGTACCGCCGCATTATATGAAACTGTTCCTTCTTTATCGGTTTCGGCAGGATACAGTTCCCATTTTCGGAAAATAGATGGAACGGCTTCTCTTATGGCTTCCCTTCCGTTAATGAACGACACCTCTGTATTACCAACGGTAAGTGAAGCCGAGTCGAACGTATTGATATGATGGAGAAACACCGTCAGTCCGTCGCTTCCCGTTACGGTTTTGGTGGTTTTGTTGTACGTAATGAAATACTCGTTTTTGTCGGTGGTAATGTAGGGAGTGTCGCTTTTTTCCTGCCGTTTGATGGTAATTTTGATATTACGGCTTTCGAGTTCTTCCTCAAAAACATCGCCACGTATGTTTTTCGTTCCGTACACGCTGCAGCGGATGACGATGTTGGTGTCGCTCATCGGTAGCGAAGCAAAATCGCGGTACGATACCGTGAGTGGTACTTTTCCGTTTTGCGGAAGTGCGATATTTTCCAACGAAGCCGCATTGCCCAGTACAGCTGCTTCCGCACCGCTGCGTTCCATTTCTACCGCATACCGGAATTTGGTAATGTTTTTGTACTCCTCTAATGCTTCCACTTCCGGAAACGTTACCGAAAACAAATCCGATGAGGGTATTGCCGTTCCTGCCGTCCAAGCGTGCGTGCGTACCGACGGTTCTAAAAGCCACTCGCGGATGGGAATGGATTCCCAGTAGCAATAATCTTCTCCCCATGAAGTTGAACTGCAATATTGCTCGTTTTTAAATCGTGTTGCCATATCCTTTATACATTATATTTTTAGTCTTTTTCTTCTTATCGGTTTTTGCCGGATTGCCCCAAAATTCTATCGTAACGAATCCTGTGTACAATATCAATCTCATTTTTCTTGCTTCTACTTCCATATTTGGAAACCATTTATGTAAATTATTGACTAAAAACCGATATGTTAAGTAATCTGTGATTTGAATATCTAAATCTTTTGGCTGATAACTTTCGGGCAGTATCCCCGACCATATTTTTGCTACCGAACCGCAAATAACAAGGTGGTTACAATGTCCGTAAGTATCGTTAATTTCTGAATAAATAAAATCACAAACTTTATTTATTTCGTTGTTTTCAAATATTTGTCGGGTTTCAAATTCCATTTTTTATGTTTAGGGGTTAGCCGTTAGGAAATAGCCAAATAGGGGGCGTACTCTTACGGCCGGCTCAGTCTTTTTGCCT